>JBBSHC010000001.1:0-19723 GCA_038253425.1 Leptolyngbyales cyanobacterium
CAGCTACCAAAATCAGATCTCGACGATCGCACCTTCAAAGATTTGGTGGATGAGTGTCTGCTGCGAATCCCTCGTTACTGCCCAGAGTGGACAAATCACAATCCCTCTGATCCGGGCATTACGCTCATTGAGCTGTTTGCGTGGCTGACCGACCAAATGCTGCTGCGGTTCAATCAGGTGCCCCGTCGCAATTATGTTGCCTTTTTGGAACTGTTAGGCATTCAGTTGCAGCCGCCTGCTCCCGCCCATACAGCCCTCACCTTCTATCTCACCCGGTCTCAAGATCCGCAGCGATCGATTCCGGCGATCCCAATCGGGGCAGAAGTGGCAACCGAACGCACCGAAACCGATCCCGCGATCATTTTCAGCACGGATCAGGAACTGCGGCTAGGGTTTCCCCGCATTCGCTATTTTTTGACCGAAGCGGCGGCGGTTGACCAACCTCAACAGGTGCACGATTGTCTGACCAATCAGTGGTCGCGGGATGAAGCGTGGCGTTGGACGGGACGGCAGCAGTCGGTGTTTCAGATGATGCCCCAGGCGGGTGATTGTTTCTATTTAGTGTTCGATCCGATCGAGCCGCTGGATGGCAACGTTATTCTGCTGACGATCGAGGGCGAACCAGCGGGTTCAACAGGCATTAACCCCAATCATCCGCCGCGCCAGTGGGAAGCCTGGGATGGCAATCAGTGGCAAGCAGTACTGCTCCGCGAAATTGATGATGGCACGAAAGGCTTTAGCTTTGATGATGTGGAACGTCGTGGGCTGGCAGGTTTAAGCGAAGCCGATGTTATTTTACACATGCCGATCGTGTGGATGCCGACGACTTTTATTGGCTACCACGGGCGCTGGCTACGCTGCCGTTGCCAGTCCTCTGAAACGGAGCGCTTTAGTCGCTCGCCCCAGTTGACGACGCTTTTTGCTCAAACGATCGGCGGCAGTACTCAGGCAAGCGAATGTTCGCGGCTATTGAACGAACTGGTGGGTGAAAGTGATGGCACTCCCGGTCAAAGCTTCTTCCTGCAATCGCAGGGCATTTTGGCACGGCAGGAGAGCGAATATCTGCAAGTCACGCCACCTGGGGAACCGCCGCAGCGTTGGCAGGAAGTCGAAAACTTTGCCGATTCGGGACCCAACGATCGCCACTACACGCTGGACTCTCGCACGGGGCGGATTCAGTTTGGACCCATGGTGCGCGAACCGACGCATTTACAGGAAGAAGTGCAGTTTCGGCGGCAGGTGCAGTGGCAGGGGCATCAGCTTGGGCAACCCCAACTGGAACGGGTGGAGTCTCTGGGGCGACATTACGGTGCTGTACCGCCGCGTGGTGCAACGCTGCACATGGTTTCGTACCGTACAGGCGGGGGCGATCGTGGCAATGTACCCCGCTATGCGCTTCGCATCCTCAAAACGGCGTTGCCTTATGTCAAACAGGTGACGAACCATGACCCCGCCCGTGATGGTGCCAATGAAGAAAACCTGGAAGAAGCTGTACTGCGAGTGCCCCGGTTTTTGCGGACTCGCGATCGCGCTGTCACGCCAGAAGATTTTGAAACGCTCACCATGCAAGCCAGTCGTGCGGTGGGACGGGCGTACTGTCCACGGCGACAGGTGGGTAATGCTCCGGGTACGGTCGTGGTCTATGTCGTGCCGCGAGTGAGTGTGCCGAATCAAGAACTGGGATTGGCACCAGAGGCATTTAGCTTGAGTGCGCCACTGTTGGGTGACATTGAGCGGTTTCTGAGCGATCGCTGTTTATTGGGTACACAGGCACAACTGCGAGAACCAGCTTACGTTGGGGTTTCGGTGCAGGCAGTGCTGGGGGTGGAACCGGATTATCAGATGGATACAGCGCGAGAAGAACTGCGGCGACAGTTGACGCAAGCCCTGTATCAGTGGCTCAATCCGCTCACCGGGGGGCGGCATCGCTCTGGCTGGGGACTGGGTGTGCCGTTATACCAGTCTGATATTGTGGGGCTGTTTCAAAATACGCCGGGGGTGCAATATCTGGAGTCAATCCAACTCTTTCAGCTACGGCGAGAAACTGATTGGGAGCGTCAGCTCGTGACGGATGGGTTCATTCATCCCGGTCAGACGGGGTTGATTTGCTCCTGGGCGGATACCTATCGTCAGTCGGCTCATCGCATTCAAATTTTGGGCGGGGAGGCTTAAGCATGAGCCAGCGCGCCGATCGCCGTACCCTGAGCCTGCAACTGCTACCCATGTCAGTGCTCGATCCACCCCCGGTTGGAGAGTCAATTTTAGCGACCTGGGGCGCGATGGCAGAGACAACCACCGTCAGTCTACCCAGCCTTTGCCTGTGCCCCGGTGAGGTAGGAGAACTGTTGATTCGTCTGGAGCAGCGCGGCGATCGCCCGTTAACCTACCGACTGCAAGTCAACGGCAACATTCCGCAGACCTGGTATACCCTCCGCACGGAAGGCTCAGAACTTCGACGCGATCGTGCGATCGAAGCGGTGGTGCGCTTTTGCCCAGAGTCTGACTTTTTCGAGGCGCAGCAGGCACTCCAGCCAGACGAAAGCCTATCGCTTAACTACCACGGGGAAGTCCGCGTTTATGCAGCTCCCCCAGAAGGACAAGTGGGGGAACTCCTTGCCAGCGAACCATTTCATCTTTTTCTGCGACCGCGTAGCCTGTATCCTCAATTTTTACCCGCTGTCTACCGAGAAATTGACTTTATCGGGCGTTTCCTGTCTATCTTTGAGCAGTCGTTTGAGCCTGCTGTGCAGACGTTGCAAATGCTCTGGGCGTATCTCGACCCGTTAACGGCACCCGAAGCCTTGCTACCGTTTTTAGCCCAATGGGTTGGCTGGAAAAACGAAGCCAATTGGAGCATTGCACAGCAGCGATCGCTCATTCGACGAGCCATGCAAATTTACCGCTGGCGCGGCACACGACGGGGCTTACAGCTTTATCTCCATCTCTATACAGGGTTGCCATTGCACGACCTGACCCGTGCGCCTGACCAACAGCCCATCCAAATCCATGAAGCGTTTCAGCGTGGTTTTGTGTTGGGCGAGTCCACATTGGGTTCGACTGCCATTTTGGGCGGTGGCAAGCCGTTTCATTTCAGTGTCAAACTGTGTCCTCTAGTCGGGCAGTTTCTGGATGAACCGTTGGTGCGAACCATCATTGAGCAAGAAAAACCCGCCTTTTGCACCTATGACTTAGAAATTTCCCGCGTTGAGGCGACCCGTGCCGAGGAAACCCTGATGGAGGAGCCGATCCATGTCTGATTTCCGTACGTATCCACGCTTGAATGAGTTTGAGCGGTTGCAGATTAGTGATGGGCTGGCAATCAATGCCGAGCGGTGGCAGCACGCCCACAACTATCACCGCCAACGGCAGAATTTTCAGTATCAAGCCTTGTATGAACCCGGCATTGTTTATGGGTTAGGGGTGGCGATCGTGCCCGACCAGCCCGACGGACGTTTGCTGCAAATTCAACCGGGAGTCGCCATTGATATTGAAGGCAACCCCATCATCGTGACGCGACCCGAAGAGTTTCGCATCGCCTCGGAACCCAGCGCTGGGCAAACGTTGTGTGTCCATCTAGCGGTCAGCCATGTTGACCCCGATACCCTCCGCCGCGCCACCGCAACCAAAACCGTTGCAGAAACCTTTCGACTGGTCGAAAAATTGCAGCTTGATCCACGGGATGTGGAACTCTGCCGGATTCAGCTCCAGGCGGACATCACTCAAATCCAGGCACCCGCCGATGTGTTTTACCCCAGCTTCAATCAGCTTGATTTTCGCGGTCGTCGCTATCCCATGCCCTATCCTCAGTGGCGGGTGTCAGTGGGACAAGTGACCAGCGATCGCGCGATTGATCAATCCACATCACAGGGCTTAACCGCGTTGCTGCGATCGTTAACGGGGCTGTATCCGGCGCTCCGAGGTCTGCCCACGCTCCAAACCGTGGCAGCAACCGCTTTAGGGCGAGAGTCTGTCTTGGATTGCCAGGTGCTTTATGTGCCGTATACTGTGTTGCTGACGTTAGCCAATCCAGCGCTACAACGCCTGCATACGTATTTAGCTCAGGGTGGTGTACTACTGGCAGTGGCTGATTTTGCCGACGCGCACTTGCTGGAGTTGCTCGATATTGGGCGAGAGCTGCGTCTGGGTCTGTTGGAGACAGAGCGAGATCGCGAGTTGTTGGAACAAACGAGCACTCAACTCAAGGCAGAAATCACCGCGAATCAAAGTGCGATCGCTCAGCGGTTGACCGCACTAGAACAATCGTTGGCACCAATCGCGCTCAAACTAGGGCGATCGCTGGTAGAACCGGGCATATTGCCGGATGATCATCCCCTCCGCTGTCAGCCCTTTGTCTTCAGCCAGTTCCCTTGCCATTTAGGGCATCCGGTTTCTGTCAGGAACTGGGATGGACTGGTGCTGCTGGTGGGCGATCTCAGCCAGACTTGGGGAGGCGATGCTGCTCAGGCGGTGCCTCGTGACGTGCTGCGATCGGCGCAGGAGTGGGGGGTCAATCTCTTACAGTTTGCAGCGCAGCGACAGCAATGGTTACAGTCGATGCAGCCCCTTCCCCTGCTAGATAGCGCTACTGACAGCCTGCAACGTCGGGTACAAACCTGATTCTCACGAGTCCATCCATCCTTACAAACAAGTGCTATCTATGGTCAACGAAAGGGTCAACGAAGGAGTGTGAGGTTATGGGCGAACCCGCCACCATGCAAAAGCAAATTAAAACAGAGTTATCCAGTCGGCAGGTAACGCTGAGTGCGGGTCAAGCCGTCGCTGTCTTTGATGCCACTGTTTACAACGAGAGCGATCGCTTTGCCTCGTTTCAACTGAAACTCCTGGCGGCAGGTGTGCTGACTGATGCCACCAAACCCTGGTACCGCCTCACGCCATCCGTTTCGTCCAAAATTCCGGTCGGCGACTGCACCCGCTTTCAAATCGAAATCTTTGACCTGCCGCCAATCGCCCAACAGTTTCGGGGCGCGATCGACTTAACGGTTGAAGTCACCTCACGGGAACTGGAGAATCAGTACGATCGCCAACCCTTGCGACTGCTGGCAGACGGCATTCAGGGGCAATCTCCCGCCGTGACCTTGACCGTACCCGTGCAGCAGGCGAGTCCCGGTGAACGGGTGTCGATCGCCGCTCAAATTCACAACCCAACGCGATCGCCCTTAGAGGCAACGCTACGGCTGGCTGGGTTGCCCGATCGCTGGTTTCCTAACGGTATGCAGCAAATCCTGTCGGTGACACCGGGCAGACCTCAAACCGTCGCCTTTGAGTGCGAAATGCCACCACCGATGCAGGCGCTCAGCCAGGTCTATCCCTTGTCTCTGGAAGCAACGGGACGCTTTCCCACTGTGACGGTAACGGGGCAGCTTCACCTCTTGCCTGCTGGCGCGGTACGCCTGACCTGTGAGCCATTAGAGGCGGCAATCCCAGAACGGCTCGGACGGTGGCTTAACCCAACCCAGGGCACGGCGGTTTTTGCGCTCCAGTTTGATAACTTGAGTAATGTTGCGCCGATCGTTCAGGTAACCGTGAAGGCTTTGCGACCGTCACGACGACGCTGGTTCTGGCAGCAGCAAACGCCTGCCCTTGACCCTGAACCGATCGCGCTACCGATGGGTGTGTCAGTCGGAGCTTTGCCCGCCAACCTGCCCCTTGGCGTGGGTGCCGTCCCCCTTCAGATTCAGCGTCGCTTGCCGTGGTTGGGTTGGAGCCGCTTGCAGCGCTTTGAGGTGACAGCCGAGACGGTTGAGGCTCAGGTGCCGTTACAGGATAGCCCTCAGACCTTGCAGGTGCATCTGTTTCCGGTCATTCCTCTCTGGCTGCAACTGCTGGCTGCGCTGCTGGCTCTGGGATTGGGGGCGTTGACCTGGTTATTGCTCACCGATCCGGGGCATCGGGGTCCTGTCAATTCAGTGCAGTTCAATGGTCAGGGCACGGAGGTCTTGAGCGGCTCGGATGATCAAACGATTCGCCGCTGGCAGGTGCAAAATCAGAGTCTTCGCACGCAAAGCCGCATTGGCAATCTCACAAAAGCGGTGCGAGTCGTCCGCTACCGCCCGGTTAACAACGATCAGGTGGCGTTGGGCTTTGAGAACGGTGAAATTCAACTGGCAAATTTGCTGACAGGTCGTCGATCGCGGCTTACACCTGATAAGGACGATCGCGTGTTTGCGCTGGCGTTCAGCCGTGATGCTCAAACGCTTTACAGTGGACACGGTAGCGGGTTAGTGCTGCGATGGGATCTGAGTCGTTTCCTGCCAGAGCAGACGGCACCGCAACGCGCCGATGACGTTGGCTTTGCCCTCGAAGCGATCGCACTCAGTGGTAGTGATTACAGTCATCTGGCGATCGGGGGACGCTACAACCGTTTGCTGCTGCTGGATCTTCAAAAAGAGACCAATCAAAAAGATACCAACCAAAAAGACGCTACTAGCCCAACAAAAACCGCTCAAGCGTTAGAAATGCCTTATCCTTCCGGTGGTTCAACCGACTATATTACTAGCCTTAGCACTGCCGAACAGCAGCCCAACCTGCTGGCTCTGAGCGACACCCAGGGACGCATCAGCCTGTGGAACACCGATACCTGTCTGACCAGTCGCGGTCGCTGTACTCCGATCGACAAACCCTGGCTGGGGCATGAGGGTAGCCCCGTTCGAGCCGTGGCGCTCAGTGCCGACAGTTGCTTTTTGGCGAGTGCTGGGGATGATGGCGAGGTGAAGCTGTGGTCGCTGGACGGTCAGGGAGCGCGCCGCTCTAGTGCTGCCACCGGACGAGTGCTCGCTCATGTGGGTAAACCGCTGAATGCCCTGGATATAGTGCAAACCCGTGATGCAATTTGGGTGACCAGTGGCGGCGATGATGGCAAGGTACGGCTTTATCGGGTGCAGTTTGTGGGCACTAATCGAGCGGACGATCGCTGCCCCGTGCTGTCAGGAGGTGGATCATGACTGTGAATGAAACCGTGAATGAGATCACTAGTGCGAGTGGTGCCAGTAGCCGGACGATCGCCAATCAACCGCTTGCAGTGACCGTCTCTGCCTGGGATCGCAATCAGGTCACTCCTGGGTCAGAGCACTACCTGGGCGTGACGATTACCAATCGGGGCGGTCAGGATGCCGTCGTACAGGTACGGTTAGAAGCCACCTCAGTCTTGCTGCGTCAGTGGTGTGCCCAATCCGAGCAATGGCTCGCGTTGACTCAGGGAAACAGCGGTGAGTTGACCTTTCGCTTTAAAGTGCCGAGTGATGCCATTCCGCAGTGGTTTGACTACGATGTTGTAGTGCGTCCGCAGGAGGCGTATGCTGACTATTACCTGCCGCCCACTCACTGCCGCTTGCAGGTTCTCGCGCCAGAGAGCGCCGAAACGACCCAAGATCCGACCTTCACGCTCAGTCCAAATACCACCCCCGATCGCCCGATTGTGGTACAGCCAGGGACACCCGTAGCGATCGAACTGATGGTGGAAAATCGCTCCGAACGGGTCGATCGGTTTCGCCTGGAATGCACGGGCTTACCTGCTGATTGGGGCATTCAGCTTGAATATCCCCGCGACTATGGCGGTTTAGGGCTGGTGCAGGGTGATGACAGCTTAGGAGTCAACCCCGGCGATCGTGGCATGATTCGCGTCTTGCTTCAATCGCCCCTCCTGCCCCTTGCCGGAATGTACCTGCCCACGTTTCGTCTCGCGTCTGAAAATGACCCTGATCTGGGTTTGCTGGCGCTGGCATACCTGCGGGTAGAACCCGTTTATCGCCTACAGGCACAGTTACAAGACATTCACGATCAGGTGCGCGATCGCCCCGCTCAGTTTGCGCTTCGCTTCGCCAATTTGGGCAACACGCCTCGTTACCTGTCTCTCAGCCTCCAACCCCTGTCGCAGCCAGGAGACTGCACGTATCAACTGTCCAACGAGGCAGTGACTGTTGCACCCCAAACGACCACTGAAGTTCCCTTAGAGGCACGTCCGCAGCGTTGGTGGACTCGTCCCTGGTTTGGTGCTGGCAAAGTTTATCCCTTTCGGGTGGATTTTCTCGATCGCGATCGCCAGCCCATTGCACCCGAAACCGTGCAGGGAACCGTCACCTGGATGCCCCGCCCCTGGTGGCAACTCCTGCTGGTAGCATTAGCTGGACTGGGCTTAGTGGGAACGCTGGCATTTCTCCTCTGGTGGTATTTTCTCCGTGCCCCAATGCCGCCAACGGTGCTGGAGTTTGCCGCTGAAGACAGCCGTTACGCGGAGGTCAACGGCGACATGGCGCGAGTGCGCTGGCAAATTGACCACCCAGACCAGATCCAAACGCTCAAGCTCACAGGCTACAGTCCCAATGGCGAAGTACTGAGTGGACCGCTGGTGTATGAATTTACCAAAGGGCAACTGCCAGCAGCGCTGCAACCCTTTTGTACCCAGCAAAAAACCTTACTCAACTGCACTCAAATTCGGAGTGATGCCTTTCAACCAGGCAAGTACGTGCTTGAGCTGACCCTGATTCCCAGAGGACGACGATCGACCCCCCTTTCCCTCAAGACAGCACCCGTAGAGATTACAGCGAAACCGCTGCCGATCGTCACCGCGCTGGTGCCCAAAGCACTGCTCTATCGAGAAGCCACTACGGGTGCCCTGACCCCAACTGAAGCCGCTTTACCCGTTGCTGATGCCGCTGGAGTGCGGTTGGACTGGTCTGTAACCATGCCAGAAGACCTGGGAGCGCTGCATCTGGTCGGGCGGGATAAAGAGGGCAAAATGGTGGGCGACATCTGGTATGAATTCGCGAAAGCGGGTGCGTTACCGGAGGCATTGCGCCCCTTCTGCCGCCTGGGGAAAAGCCTGATCTGTCAGAATGTGCCTACCGGGTTAAAAGCCGCCGGGGAGTATCGACTAGAATTGCAGGCGCTACGTGCTGATGCGTTAGTCAATCCCACGACAGCAAGCCAATCGGAGGCAGCGGTTCCCAAGCCTAAAACCACAGAGCTGATCAAAATTCAGCCGCAAATGCCCCGAATTCTGAGCTTTCAGATCAACGGTCGGGAAGCGCCAAGCAAGCTACTGATTCCTGTGCAAGCGGGACAAACCTTACCGCTCATTCAAGTTAGCTGGCGAGTGCAGGGAGGGTCTACTACCCGCGTTGAGCTAACCCCATCGCCTGGTACGGTGCCGTTAACGGGCAAGATTGGCTTTCCCTTAAGTCCCCAGGGTGGCACGACGATCGCGCTCCAGGTCAAAACGCCAACCGGGGAAGTCTTGAGTCGATCGGTCACGGTAGAAGTGTACAACCCCAATCCCACCGATGCTGCCGCGATCGCTGCTGCTGCCGTTAAAGCTGCCGTCAGCCGACCCGCTCCTACACCCGGATCATCCACACCGAATGCCACCGCATCGCCGCCGTCCAGTGCACCTCTTCCCAGTGGGGCACCGTCTCCAGCAGAGAACGATCGCCTAGCGCCCTCTGAACAGGCACCCCAATTCAACCGAGGAGGATAGGCAGATGGTAGCGCCACGGCGGCAGAAACAGCAGATTAAACGGGGACTCATTGCCGTTGTTTGGCTGGGTAACGCGTTATCCTTGCCTGCGATCGCTGCCGATCGACTGGAAGGACTCAAAGACCCCAGCTATTGGATTCAGCTTTGCACTCTGCTAGCCACCACAAAGCCCACCGAAGCCCTCTCTGCCTGTGAACGCGCGATCGAGCTGCGTCCCGGTGATGCTCAACTATGGGCACGGTATGGCGCAGTGCAACTCGGGCTGAAACAATATCCAGACGCGATCGCCTCGCTGGATCAAGCCATCAAACGACAGGCAAAAAATTCTCAGGCATTAACGGATCAGTGCCTCGCCTGGACTGCTCTGAAGCGCAAGGAACCAGCCCTTGCTGCCTGCGACAAAGCGCTCAAAGTGAATGCCAACTGGGGCGATCGCTCTGCGGTTACAGCCCATCACGCTCGTAGTGTGCTTGTGGATCAACCAGAGACCTACGACGACGCCATGAAAGCCTACGAGAGCGCGTTAAAGCAAACGCCAGAGGACTCACTCACGCTGTTTTATCGCGGTGACACACTGGTAAAACAGGGGCAGCTACCAGCCGCGATCGACGCGTTTGACCAGGCGCTTAAAGGCAACGGCAATTGGGGATCTGAAACGCCGCTTCATGCGTGGTATGCACTGGGACTCGCTCACCGGAGTTTGGGGCAGCTAGAGTTGGCGGTGCAGTCCTTTGATCGCGCCTTGCAGCTTGACCCCAACGATGCCGCCAGTTGGTTGCAGCAAGGTCACAGTCTGCGGCAGCTCAAGCGCCCAACCGAAGCACTGGTAGCCTATAGTCGGGCAGTAGAGCTGGAACCAAAGTCGTCTCAAGCCTTACTGGGGCAATGTCTTGTGCTCAACCAGTTGCAGCAAGCAGAAGCGGCACTGGCTGCGTGCCAAAAAGCGATCCAGGGGGATGGCAACTGGAATGCCGCTGATATCGCTCAAGCCTGGAATCAGCAGAGTCAGTCACTTGCCGCGCAGGGCAAACTAGAAGACGCGCTGGCAGCAGCCAACCGATCGGTAGGAATGCGACCCGATTGGGGCGAAGCCTGGAGCGATCGCGCCGTAGTGCTCTGGTATCTCAAACGCCACGAAGAGGCGCTGGCATCGGTGCAAAAAGCCGTCACCATCAATCCCAACGATGCGCGTGCCTGGGCGAATCAGGGGCGGATCTGGCGATCGCTAAACCAACCAGAAAAAGCGCTGGCGGCTTACACCGAAGCGGTTAAACGCGATCCTCAAGATGCAGTCACCTGGGCAAATCAAAGCGTTGTGCAATGGTCACTCGGCAATTTTGACGCGGCGTTAGAAACCGCTAATCGAGCACTTGAAGCGAATCCCAAGCTGGTGCAGGGATGGCAAAATCGCGCGGTGGCTCTGGTTGCTTTAAAGAATTATCCAGAGGCTCAATTTAGCTACGAACAGGCGATCGGGCTTGACAAAACAAACGCTGAAGCCTGGGCAGGGCTGGGTTTAGTACTGGCACAACGCCAGCAGTATCCCAAAGCGATTCAGGCGCTGCAAACCGCCCTCAGCCTCAATCCTCAAAATTCGCTTGCTAAACGGGCACTGCAAGCCTTGACCGAAGCACAGCCGCCAGCAGCAAAAAAATCGCCTTGAAAGAATATACTTTAAATGTGGGCTTGTAGGCATCCTTCAGAGAGTAAAGGCGAGAGCTAACTAAAGTCCATTGTGCAATCAGCAGGGGTGCTACACAGTTGAAATAGTCCGCCAGTCCTTGCGCTTAGAAGAAGGTTTTCCATGCTCCTGCGTCGCCGCTGGTTATGGGTTGCAGCATTTCTGCTCACGCTCACGCTGAGTCTGCATCCGTGGAGCGGTCAGCCAGCGAACGGTCAGGCAACAAGCGGTCAGGCAGCGATCGCTGGGCTGCTGCAACAGAGCCGTCAACGCTACGAAGCGGGTCAACTTAACGAAGCCAAAGCACTTCTCCAACAGGCGCAGCAACAAGCGCAAGGCGATCCACTGACGCAAGCGATTGCCTTAAGTAATCTTGCCCTCATTGAAAGCAACCAGGGACATTGGCAGGCAGCGAATCAAGCGATCGCAACGAGTCTTCAAACCTTGCAAACTGCCGCTAAAACGCCTGCTAAACTAGCCGTCTCGGCTCAAGTACTGAACGTGCAGGGACGCTTGCAACTGGTACAAGGAAACGCCCAAGCCGCCCTACAAACCTGGCAACAAACCGCTGCCCTCTACCAGCAAGCGCACAATCCCACAGGAGAACTGCAAAGTCAATTGCGTCAGGCACAGGCACTGCAAGCGTTAGGACTCTACAACCGTGCCTACCAGGAGGTGCTGCTGCCTCTGGGGGCACGTCTCCGACAACAGCCTAATGCCAATACAAAAGCCTGGGGACTGCGGAGCCTGGGCACCGCCATTGGCTTGAGCGGCAACCTGACCGATGCACAGACTGTCACTCAAGAAAGCCTCACGATCGCTGAGCGCATCAAAGATCCCCAAGAAATTGCTGCCAGCCAACTGGCTTTAGCGAATCTACTCGCAACGCGTATCCGAGAAACCAGCAATCCTGAGAACCTCAAAAAACTAGAGCGGGCGCAACTCCAGCGCGACACTAAGACTGCCATCACCCTTTACGAACAGGCGGCAGCACAACCCTCACCGAACCAACTGCGAGCAAAACTGAATCAGCTCGCGCTGCTGATCCAGACCGATCGCGGGTCCGAAGCTAAGCAACTCGCCACCGCCTTACAGCCAACCCTCCTCAACCTACCGCCCGATCGCCCTAGCATTGAAGCGCGCTTGAATTTTGCCAACAGTCTTTTGCAGTTGTCTTCTAAAGGAGGAGCGATCGCAGATAGCACAATACCGCTCCTTACTATCGCCGTTGCTCAGGCAGATGCCCTGCATGACCCCCAACTCCTTGCCAATGCGCTGGGTAACCTGGGACGGTCACAGGCACTGAACAAACAAGTTGCGGCGGCTCAAAAAACCACTGAACAGGCACTACTCACAGCGAAGTCAGTCAACGCGACCGCCCAGATCTATCGCTGGTCAGCCCAACTGGGACGCTTGCAAGAAGAGCAGGGCGATCGACAGGGCGCGATCGCTTCCTACACACAGGCAGTCAACACGCTGCGTACCCTGCGGAGTGACCTGTTAGGGATTAACTCAGAAACCCAATTGCTCGATCAAGAGACGCTGGAACCCGTGCATCGCCAGTTGGTCAGCCTGCTGTTACCAGATGATGGCTCACAACCCAGCAGCGCCACACTGAAGCACACCCGCGATGTGATTGAATCGCTGCAACTCGAAGAAATCAACAACTATCTTCGTGCCTCCTGTTTGCAAGCGCAGGTGGAAATTGACACCATTCCCGTACCCAACAAAACAGCCGTCATTTACCCGCTCATTTTGCCCAAACGGATTGCCATCATTGTCAGCGTGACTGGGCAAGAAACCAGGTTGTATAGCCAGCCGATCGCGCAAGAAACAGTTAAAACAACGGTGAAAGACTTTCAGGAGGGACTGCGAAATCGGATTAGCTTGGAGTTTCAAACCCCCTCTGAGCAGTTGTATGACTGGCTAATTAAACCGATCGACGCGGTTTTACAACAACAGAAGGTAGAAACCCTGGTGTTCGTTTTGGATGGGGCGTTTCGCAGTGTACCGATGGCAGCGTTGTCTGATGGACAACAGTTTCTCATTGAAAAATACAGCCTTGCCACCACGCCCGGTCTGAAACTCACTGACCCCAAACCCCTACAGGCAAAAGCGCTGTCTGGCATTGCCTTTGGGCTGACTGAACCCAGCACCGTTAGCCTACCAGGGGGTGGCTCTCAATCGTTCTCAGAATTGCCCTTTGTGCAAACAGAATTGGCAGACCTGGAAAAGGAGATCCAGCCATCGCTGGTGAAACAAAACAAAGCCTTTACCCGCGATCAGTTCAAAAAATTGCTTCAGAAATCCCAAGCGCCCATTGTCCATCTCGCTACCCACGGGCAGTTTAGCGCCAACCGCGATCAAACGTTTCTGGTTGCCTCTGATGGTGTGATTAATATTGATGACTTAGCGATCGCGCTTGGTACAGGCGACAACACGCGCACCACCCCGATTGAGCTACTGGTCTTAAGTGCGTGCGAAACTGCCATTGGCGACGATCGCGCACCGCTTGGTTTAGCAGGCATTGCGCTCAAATCTGGTGCAAGAAGCACCGTTGCCAGCCTGTGGCAGGTGAACGACAACGCCACCTCCCTATTGATGCAGCGCTTTTATCAGGCGGTGGCAACGCGTCAGGTGACAAAAGCAGTTGCCCTGCAACAGGCACAGCGATCGATCCTTGATGACTCGCAGTTCCGTCGCCACCCCTACTATTGGGCACCGTTCGTTTTAATTGGTAATTGGTTATAGCAGAGGTTCTTATGCAATATCGCGATCGTGCGAGTCAAGTTGGCTTATGGCTGCTTGCATCACTCACTTTAGTCAGTTTGGCGACCAGAACGCAGGCACAGGTCGTACCCGATCGCACCCTGGGAAACGGCAACAACTCAGTCACGTCAACCACTGGCAATCGCACCGACATCACGGGAGGTTTAGGGCGTGGCTCCGCTCTGTTTCATAGTTTTGAGCGGTTCAATATTAGCCCGAACCAGCAGGTGTATTTTGCCAATCCCGCTAACATCCGCAACATTTTTAGTCGGGTGACAGGCGGCAGCCTTTCCAACATTAATGGACTATTGGGCGTGGCGGGCAGCGCCAACCTGTTCTTCATGAATCCCAACGGCATCATTTTTGGTCCCAATGCCCGTTTGGATGTGTCTGGCTCTTTCTTAGCAACCACCGCCAATGTGCTGGAATTCCCCGATGGACAAAAGTTCGCCGCCACAGGCGATCGCGCAGTGCCATTGGTCGAAGTCAATATCCCGATCGGCTTACAATTTGGTGCTAATCCTCCAGCCATGCTCACCAATCGAGGCAATCTTGCAACAGGTCAAAACCTCACCTTGGCAGCAGGCAATCTCGATTTACAGGGTCAACTCCAAGCAGGCGGCAACCTAACGTTGAACGCCACCGATACCGTGAAAATTCGGGATACCGTGACTGAACCATTTGTAGCGCGATCGGGCGGCGATATGACAATTCAGGGCAACCAAAGCGTTGATATCCTGGCACTAAACCATCCAACAACTACCCCATTTATCAGCAGCGGTAACCTTAGCTTAGTTAGTGATGGCATCATCTCTGGTGATGCTCATTATACAAGCGGTGGAGACTTTACAATTCAGAACTTGTTAGGCAATCCTGGCACTTTTGTCAGCCTTTATGACCCGATTATCCGGTCAGTAGGAGACGTTCGCTTTGGGGACTATAGGGGTGCGTCTTTAAAAGTAGAGGCTGCTGGTAGCATTCGTGCGACTGGCAACATCACCATTACTGGACCTGATGCAACTCCAAATCCCGCAAATGATCCAGATGCAGGGATTTTAAGCGGTGGTAACGCCCTGATTCTTCGAGCAGGAACTCCAGTTGCTGCAAATGTTAATCTTCCTTCCACGCAGCCAACTATTCCCACGAATTTTGCCCCCCAGCCCATTACAGTGCCCGGAAGCATCACAGTTACAGGGAATATCTCTACATCAGATAATGACAATACTACGAACGATCCAGTGATTTTGCGAGCAACTGGTCCAATCAGTGTTAGCGGCATCACTGGGAACAGGACAAGCATCTTTGGCGGTTCAATCGAAATTAATACACCTGATACGGTAAATATCGCAGGCAACTTATTTGTGCGTAGAGATGTTGTTCAGAAAGCTGGTGATATTACGATTGGAAATCTTGACGTACCTATTGCTATTGCGATCGGTGGGGGTATTTCCACACGAAACCTTTTGGGTGTTCTGCCTGCTGGGTTTAATCGTGATCTCAATAATCCTGATGCAAATCCTGACGGTGGAAATATTGACATCAAGACTCGCGGAGCATTGTCAATTACAGGAGCCTTTGACACTCAAACTGGTAATGGTGTTGTCCCGCTGAATCCAGGACCAAATCCTGCTAATATTGTCAGCATTGCCAGTGCGGCTAGAAATGGCAGAGGTGGAGACATTAGCGTTAGTGCTGGCGGTGAAGTTAATCTTGCAGCAGGAATTAGCGCTGCCAGTAACTTTAATGGAAAAGGTGGAAGTATTACCCTAATTGGAAATGCAAGTCCAACTGATTTAGGCAATCCTGCTCTTGTAACAACTCCAAATCTGCCAACTGCAATTAACACGACAAGGGGAGTAATTACTTCGCGAAATGATGGCACTGTGATTATTAATCCTGATATTCCGAATAGTGCGATGACGTTTGTAGCTAATCCAGGCACTGCAGGGAATGTAGCACTCACTGCTAGAACTGGAGATGTTCGCTCAGGTAGTATCATTGCCTCTTATCTGAATAATGCAGATGCTGGTTTTGCCAGAATCTCTCTTACCTCAGACACAGGTTCAGTTTTTCTAGATCGAGCCAGATTAAGCACTACTAATTTAGGGTCTCGTGATTCTGGAGATATCTTTATTGACGCTGACCAACTCATTCAAATCACAAATAGTCGTGGACCATCTCCTGTAGATCTGGATACAGATCCTGCTAATGCACCAGTTAACCTGGGGATTGAAAGTGAAGGGACATTTGGTCGCATCTTCATTGGGAGCAGCCCTTTTGCACCAGTGGGCATAGTACCGGATCGAGTCGCGATTCAAAACAGTTCTCTCAGTACTCAAGTTCTTGCTAGACATACCGGAAATCCAATTCCTAATCAACTTACGACACCCAGTAACATTAATATCACAGCAGGCGAAATTCAGGTTGATAATTCTTTTCTCAACACTCGAACAGCGTCAACTGCTGTTAACGCTGGAGATATTACATTAACAGCTCAAACGGGTGAAGTTGCCATTACAAACAACACTCAACTGACCAGCACATCTGCCCCCAATGCTGGTAACGCCGCTTCTACTAATTTTGCTGACATTACTGTTCAAGGGAGATCCGTCAGAGTGACGCGTTCTTCAGATATTGATGCCAGTACTTCGGGAGTCAGTCGAGGTGGAAATGTGCTGCTGGAAGCCACAAACGGTGGTGCGGTAACGATAGATGGCAGCGGTGTGCGATCAACAGTTGGGGCAACCGCTACTGGCAATGGCGGCAACATTCAAGTGACGAGTGGTCAGTTTACGCTCTCAAATGGTGCCTCTCTTGATGCTAGTAATCAAAGTGCGGCGATTACAACGGGTGGCAGTGTCACTGTGAATGCAACTGGAACCGTAGCGCTAGAAAATAGCAGCAGCATTCGTACAGCGGTTGAATTAGGTTCAAAGGGGATTGGAGGCGATATCACGATCGCGGGAGCATCCTCCTTATCCTTAACGGGTGGGAGTCGGCTGAGTGCCCAAACATCTGGCACCCGCAATGTCGGGCAGGACAATGCTCGTGCCGGAAACATCAATGTTACGGTCAATGGCTCAATTGATATTGCTGGAACAAGTGCTGCTGGATTGTCGAGTGGTTTATTTACCTCTACCGATCAGGCAGTCAGCGGTCGAGGTGGAAACATTGCTATTCAGGCGACTGGGAATTTACAGGTGCGCGATCGCGCCGTTCTCAGTGCCCAGACCCAAAGTACTTCAGATGGTGGCAATATTACTGTTGATGTAAATCGCCTGGAAGCCTTAAATGGTGGGCAACTAACCACTACGTCCACCAACAGTGGTGCAGCAGGTTCAATCACCGTCACAGCGCCCAATGGCACACTTATCTCCGGGGTGGCTCCTCCGCCAGGAACAGTTTCTCCATTCACAGGACTTGTTATACCAGAGTTAGTAGGGTTCACCACTACTCCGGATGGCAACATTGACTCAGATGTAACAATTCCCCATACTAGCCAAAATAATATAGTTGGCAATGGGACAGCACTCTACTTTGGTTTTGCAATTACCACTGCCGGGAGTGTGGGCATTTTTGATATTGATAATGGTATCAAAGCAACACCAGTCCCACCAGGTGACCCTAGCAATATTGATACAGAACTGTTCCTATTTAATCGGGATACAGGAGAGTTATTAGCTTCCAATGATGATGCCTTCGGTACTCCTCTTCCTGGAGCAGGCGGAAGTACCAGTGGAGTAGACTCCTTCATTAACTTTACGTTTCCGACTCCCGGTAACTATGTCGTTGGGGTGGGTCAATTTAACTCCTTTGCTTCAAGTGGTAGCCTAATCCAAGGGAATAGTCCACAAGCAGGACAACCCTTTACACTACACGTTTCCTTGCAAAGCCAAGGAACTAGTGGCGCTCCAACGCCTAACCAAAGCCTCGCTAGTGGCTTATTTGCAGAAGCTAAAGGAAGCGGTAATGCTGGACAGGTCACTATTAATAGTCAGCAGGTGAGAGTTGCTGATGGAGCAGGCATTTCCACCTCAACCAATTCAGGCGTAGGCGGTAACATCACGTTACAGAACGTCAACGCATTGCAGCTAGATAACGGTCGAATTGCTACTTCTACTCAGGTTGGGCGGGCAGGAAATCTAACGGTAAACAGCGGTGGGGGGGCGGCAGAGTCGATCGCACTCAGCAATAACAGTTCTCTCTCGCTGGCAGCAACCACAGAAGGCGGGGCTGGCACGGCAGGTAACATCTTCCTCAATACGCGCCAGCTAACGGTTCAGGATAATTCATCAATTTCTGCGTCTACAGCTGGTAGTGGTGTGGCAGGTGACTTAACCGTTCGTGCTAATAGAGGAACTGCTGATGCTATTACACTGCTAAACAGCAGTGGACTGAATTTGGGATCGACCGGGAGCGGCAATGCTGGGAATGTTTTACTAGATACTCGGCAATTGACGGTTCAAGACTCTTCGATCACAGCTTCAACTGTTTCAGGGACAGGCAGCGGCGTTAGGCTTCAGGGACTCAACACGTTGCAGATGAATAATGGAAAAGTGATTGCTTCAACCCGAACGGGAAGGGCAGGAAACGTTACTGTCGATGCTAGTGGAAATATAGATCTGATCAATGGGAGTCGGATTGCGGTTGAGGCGAATGGCGCAAACGGAGTCGCTGGTAATGTCAAGGTTACAGGGTCAAACATTAGTCTGAAAGGTGGTGCAGACCGGAGTAAGATTAGCACTTCGGCAATGGGCGAAAATGCAAGTGCTGGCAATGTAACCTTAAACGCGATCGGGCACAGCGTTACCCTGCAAAATTCGGATGTGATTGCCAGTAGCCAACAGGGCGCGTCGGGGAACATCGCCATCACAGCACGCCGTATCGATTTGAAAAATGGCAAAATTCAGGCGGAAATTGGACAAAACACAGCCGATAAAACGGGCAGCATCACACTAGATGCAAGCTTTAGGCTGACTCTGGAAGATGAAAGTGAGATTTCCACACTGGGTCAGAATGGGGCCAATGGCGGCGATATTTCAATCAAAAACGTGCGCTTTCTGCTAGGCAAGTCACCCACTGGTCCCAATGGCAGTGATATTGTAGGCCGTGCAGAGGGCGGTGGACAGGGTGGAAAAGTGTTTCTCGATCGAGCGACCCTGGTCAAAGGCTTTCGGTTTGGGAAAGCTGTATTGGGGAACCGCACCAATGACGTTGATACCAATGGTCAGCTTGACAATTTTTCGACTGATGCAGATGTTGGAGCGCGCGGCTTATCCACACCTGTGATCATCTTCACCGATGTTTCTCAACTCAACAAGAGTGCGTGTGAAGCTGTAGGCGCAAAAGCGGCGGTCAACAGTGAACTTCGTATTACCGGGCAGGGTGGTGTGACCTTAAGCCCAACCGCAACCTTACCCGCCCAACCTACGTCTAGTGATTGGGTGTCTCTTGACGTTAGCCCCCAGGTGCCAACAAATGTGACCTTCTCCAACGGGGCAACCGTCACCCTTGAACCAGGGCAGACCTATCAAGTGCAAGCGACCTGTGTGAAAAGTTGGAAAGAACAGCAGCGATCGCTCCTCTAACAAAACACACAACGCCTCTCCTCTACTTAACTCAAAATCCACCTAGTTAAACCTGATTAGGTCAATCGAGCCATGAAATACACGAATAAATTGGCACCTGGACTAGCAGCTCTGTTTCTTACGATCGCCGTCCCTGCTAGCGTACAGGCTAATGTCAATGCGTCCCCCAGCTTTATAACCCCCAGATTGACG
>JBBSHC010000002.1:0-19366 GCA_038253425.1 Leptolyngbyales cyanobacterium
ACTTCAGAAAAAGTGTTGCCTTTTGTCGCTTTTTAAGCCTCCTACGACCAGACTCTCCCGCAGCCTAATAACCGGAAAGACTGGCTGCTAGGCTTTCTAGCCATCCTCGCTTTTGTAAAGAAAGATGCGACTAATGCATAGCGGGACGCGCTTGCCCACTTTGCAGGGCGCGTCTGGCTGCATAAAGCTCATCTTACGTTCTAAACGACAAAAAGCGTGAAACTTTTTGCTCGAAAAGCGGCGACAAAGAACATGAAACGCTCGGAAAAGGGTGTACTACATGCCTCAAACTCCGGCTAGAGCTGAATTATAGGCGTTGATCTTGCACGACAAAAAGCGCGAGAGCAATGACAACAAGCGTGAAACTCGACAGTAGTCCACCATCCCGCAGCAATTTCCAAGTGAGTGGATGCCCATAGGGAGCAACAGCGATCACAGCGATCGTAAAGCGTACTGCCAAGATGACAGCCGGAGTTAAAGCAGGCAGCACCTGCTTGAGTAAGGGAAAAGAAGTGCCCCAGAGTACAGTGGTGAGAATCAGTAAGAGAATGCCTTTGGTCTGCTGCGTTTGAGCAAAAACAGGCATGACAGCCTCGCTTGTTGATGGGTTAGAGAGCGATCGCGCTACAAGCGATGGCGCTGTTCGATCCAACACCGCATCTGCTGTTCGGAGATGTGGTAGAGAGAGCGCTTTGTTTGAGGATCATAAGCACTCCAGAAACAGTGCCCTTGCTCATCCCATTCTTGCCAAACTTGTAATTCTGTTGGTCGATGAAGCCACTGGAGGAGTGAACGACCCACGTTTCGCAGGTTGAAGTTGAGTGATAAAGGTTTGCTGGCTGCATCCGTTGCCTTCAGTGATTGCTGGTTCAAAACAGCCTCCGCCTTACTGTCGTTAGTGACATTCATCGTCAGCGATCGGAGCCTCAACCAGCAAACGAGCCAGCGCATCCCAAGTATGAACAAATTCGATAGGTAACTACTCAGCCTTAAAAGATAAGGATGATTCTTGAACTAGGGAATCAGGATGATTAAAGTAGAGCCAAAGCGAGTCAAGCAAGGATCACATCGATTGAGTCAGCCAACGACGCACCCTAAGATTAGTCGCGAGGAACTCCGTGGCGTGTATGCCCAGGGAGAAGCGGCTGTGATTGCATTAGTCGAGGGCTTGTTGGCTCGGAGTGAACAGTTGGAGGAGCGAGTTGCGACGTTAGAGAATCAGTTGAGTAAGAACAGTCGCAATAGCAGTAAGCCTCCATCGGGGGATGGGTTTGGCAAACACACTCGCAGCTTACGGAGCAAAAGTATGCGTCAAAGTGGAGGGCAAGCAGAGCACCCTGGACAGACGTTGGCATGGTGCGATGACGTAGATTGGCTGGTGGAACATCGGGTTGATCAATGCCAAGGCTGCGGTGTCCGATTGGATGAGGTGCCAGTGGAGCGGGTAGTGGCTCGACAGGTGCACGCTTTACCCGCTTTGCGATTGGAGGTGAGCGAACATCAAGCCGAAGTGAAAGGCTGCCCCCTGTGTGGGCTGGAGCATCAGGGTCGGTTTCCAGTCGCGGTGAGTCATGAGGTGCAGTATGGACCTGTCCGTCAAAGGGGTGATGGTGTCTCTGATGGAGGGGCAACTGTTGCCATCGGGGCGCACCGGGGCAGTATTGCATGAGGTGTTTGGAGTCAGGCTGTCGGAAGGGACGCTTTACAATGCCAGGGAGTAGTGTTTTGAAGCACTTGCGCCGATTGCTGCCGCCATTAAACTCCGATTGCAACAGGTCAGCGTTGAGCACTTTGATGAAACCGGGTTCCGGGTAAACGGCAAGTTATGGTGGTTGCATGTCGCCTGTACAGACTGGTTAACCTACTACTTTGTGCATCCGAAACGGGGCAAAGCGATAGATGAACTGGACATCTTGCCCCCATTTCGGGGCAAAGCCGTGCATGATAGCTGGGTGAATTATGGCAACTATGGGGAGTGTGTCCACTACTTGTGCCATGCTCATCATTTGCGTGCCATGCTCATCATTTGCGCGAGTTGACCTTTATCTTTGAGCGTTATGGGCAACCCTGGGCTTTTCAGATGAGTCTACTATTGGGCACCATCAAGCATCAGGTTGACACCGCGAAAACCAATGGGCAAAGCGCTCTCGCCCCAGAGGTAGGCTTGGCGTTTGAGCAGCGCTATCACCGCTTGATCGCTCAAGGGCTAGCGGCTAATCCACCCCCATCCCCTTCGGCAGAGAAACGACGGGGACGAGTCAAACAATCCCCTCCCCGCAATTTACTCTTGCGTTTGAACCACCATCAAACGCCAGTGCTTGGTTTCATGCATGATTTTGCCGTCCCGTTTGATCACAATCAAGCGGAGCGAGACTTACGCATGATGAAATTGAAGCAAAAAAGCTCTGGTGGTTTTCGTTCTGTCCAAGGCGCGACAATGTTCTGCCGCATTCGCGCCTATCTGTCTACTTTGAGGAAACAAGGGATTCCCGTTCTCGATGCTTTGGTGGCTTTATTTATGGGCAATCCGGTGTTCCCTGTACTCAAAGCTGAGTAGTTACTTCGATAGAAGAAACGAAATTCTGCTTTATGGTTGAAAGGAGCTAGACCAGCCCGCCTTGCCGCCTGTGATGAGCCTCAGCCAGCTTAAACTCTCCCAACTCCGAATCTTGGTAACCGTCGCTGACGCAGGCAGTTTTAGCGAAGCGGCTTTGACGCTACAACTGTCTCAATCGACCGTGAGTTATGCCATTGCCGCCCTTGAAGCCGAGTTAGGCATTGTGTTACTGGCGCGTGGTCGTTATGGGTCGCAGCTCACTCCGGTTGGTGAAGAAATTGTCGATCGCGCCCGTCAGGTACTGCAACTGATGGAAGACATGATCAAACAAGCGAACCTCGCCAAAGGGCTAGACGGTGGGCACCTACGCCTCTCCACCTTTCGCAGCCCAGGCACCCATCTTTTGCCGGATGTCTTAGCTGCCTATTGTCGGCGTTATCCTGCGATCGCGATCAGCATTCGCGAGTATGACGATCGCACCGAAGTCGAAGACGATCTGCATAAAGGACGCTCTGACATTGGCATTACCTATCTACCCGTAGGTGCTGAGTTCAACGCCTGGGAGTTGAAGCGCGATGAATTTGTCGTACTGTTTCCACCGGGATTTGAGTGGGCAGGTCAGAAGCTAGAGTGGGCAGCATTAACGTCCTACCCGTTAATGATGGCTCCGGTCGGAGACGGCTGTGATGCGATGGTCTATGCCCATTGTGCAAACTATGGGCTGCACTTACATGCGACGTATCAAATTCGCTCCGATGCGACGATCGTGAACATGGTCGCCAAAGGCTTAGGGGCAGCGATTAGTCCTCGTCTCGCCGCCGAGCCCATTCCTCAAGGCGTTAAAGTTTATAGCCTGCCTGTGCCCTTATTCAGAGTGATTAGCGTTGCTATTTTAGCGGAGGCACTCTTGCCACCGGCTGCTTTCGCCTTTCTGGAGTTGCTGAAGCGAATCATGAACGTGCATCCAAGTCATATAGCTGTAGCCACAAAGCTTGCGGCACTGCGTTTTTGCAAACGCTTTCTGTTGACTAATGAGTTTTAGAGTGCGCCGTAACCTTACTGGCAGTGGCTATACCTTCACCAAGAAAGTTTGAGCCCTAGCCTGAGTGCCACTGACCATCTTTGCTGAAGCCGAGCCAAAGGTGAGTGCCATCGATCGCGGCTACAACGACCTTTGGCTGTTAAACGTCGCATAACTGCTCAATATTTCAGCGCTCAGGCAGGAGGCGTAGTGCCGCACAACCGCTTGGCGACTGACCAACGGAACCAAACAGCAAGACTACCTGACGGCATTAAGATTTACAACATCGGTTGAGCAGCCTTTGAAGTTACCAGCAGTTGAGTCAACAATTGAAGAGACTCTGACTGTCTAGCGTCACTCATGTACCGCAGCAGTCGCCATGCTGCCGAAACCCCGGCAGACCAATTGGCAACACGGGGAAGCGATCGTGACCGCCCGCCCCACCCACTTGCAAGCAAGGCAACGGCAAGCAGACGTGGGCAGTAAACCCAAAACTTCGCTCCGACTGTGTGACGAGCCACGGTACCACAGCAGCAAGCCAAACACCGAGTTGGCAGCAAGGCGCAACAGCACGATCGCGGGCACAACCGGGCAGCGGTAGCGGAGTTTGGCAAAGCGACTCGCCCATGGTGTGGGCAATCGATCACCAAACCGTTCCACTTGTTGCTTTTACTAGCGTCCATCGTCCGCCTTCGCCCTTGAGCACGACAGCGATGAAAATTTTGCTGGTAGAAAATGATGACAGTTTTATCCAAATGCTCACTCGGAGCCTGACCACGCATCAGTATGTGGTCGATGTCGTCAACGATGGTGAGATGGGGTGGACTTATGGCTCCACGTTTGAGTATGACCTGATCGTGCTGGATGTCGTATTGCCAAAACTAGATGGCATCAGCTTATGTAAGCGCTTACGAGCCAAGGGCTATGCCACGCCGATTGTGCTGCTCACCGCGCAGAATAGCCGCACTGTCAAAGTGCAGGGTCTAGATGCCGGAGCGGATGATTATGTTGTCAAACCCTGCGATCCAGTTGAGCTGATGGCGCGGATGCGAGCTGTACTTCGCCGCAGTAGTACGCAGCCCTTTCCCTTGCTGGCATGGGGCGCTTTGCTCTTAAATCCAAGCACCTGTGAGGTGAGCTATAACGGGCAACCCTTAGCACTCACGACCAAAGAGTATGAGCTACTGGAGCTTTTTTTGCGCGCGA
Organism: Leptolyngbyales cyanobacterium; assembly: GCA_038253425.1. Classification (GTDB taxonomy): domain Bacteria; phylum Cyanobacteriota; class Cyanobacteriia; order Leptolyngbyales; family Leptolyngbyaceae; genus Stenomitos. The sequence goes on from JBBSHC010000002.1 coordinate 4,785, forward strand.
GCCAATCTGTTTTTGGCAGTGATGAGTTGATCGATCGTCTGTGGTCTTCTGAAGAGTTTCCGTCTGAGGCAACGGTGCGATCGCACATTCGCCGGGTCCGCCAAAAACTAGCGGCGGTAGGTGCCCCGTCCGATTTGATTGCCACGCTGCACGGACGGGGGTACTACCTGAAAGTGATCGAGACGGCCCACATAGCCGCTTGCCCCGCCTCACCTCACGCAGCGATCGCGCCGTCAAAGGCGACCGGAGCCCACCCCATGCAGCACCTGGACGCGCACGAGGTGGCACCACTGGCACCCGACTCACAGCAACAATACCTGGCGTTTCTAAACGAAACCTGGATCACCACCCAACCCAAAAGTTTGGCGCAGATCGCTGTTTTAGCTCAAGCGGTGAGAGATTTAGAGCGCGATCGCCTGACCGCGTTGCAGCAAGCCGAAGCGCAGCAGATTGCCCGCACCCTTACAGGCACGTTGAGTCTGTTTGGCTTCACCAAGACCATGCCACTAGTAAGGCAACTAGACGCCTGGTTCGGGGGGCGAGAACCGTTGCAACCCCGGCAGGCAGCACTCATGCAAACGCTGGTTACAGAGCTTCAGCAAGCGGTACAGCAGACCACACAGATTCAACGCTCCCAAGTGCCCGATCAACCGTCACCCCGCTTGCTGCTAGTCAGCACAGAGACGACCTTGAATCAGTCACTTCAGGCAGCGGCAACAGCCTGTGGTCTCCAGCTTGAATGCGTGCCCACCCTAGAACCGCCTTACGCATGGCACACGTTACCGCCGCAGGTGCTTTTGTTGCGGTTGCCCAGCGAGTCAACGCCGCCAAAGGCACCTCAGCCCAGCACCCGTCAGCTACTTGAGGCGCTAGAGGCAGTGACGCAACGCTACCCGACCGTGTCTGTACTGGTCATGGGCGATCGCGGTGACTTGAGCGATCGTTTAGCCGTGCTGCGACGCGGCGGCAAGCTGTTTTTAACGGCACAAACATCGATCGAGCAAGTGATGGCAGCCGTTGTGCAGACCTTACGAGAGCAAGCGCTAACGGTTCATGTGATGATTGTAGATAGCGATCGCACCTGGCTCAGCACCCTGCCGACCTTGCTCAAACCCTGGGGCTTTAAAGTCACGACCCTTGCCGACCCATCACAGTTTTGGACCGTGTTACAGTCGGTGGTGCCTGATGTACTGGTCTTAGAGGTCAATCTGCCCGAAATCAACGGCTTTGAACTGTGTCAACTGCTGCGGAGCGACCCGCAGTGGCAACGGGTACCCGTCCTATTTCTGAGCGACTTAAGCGACGCAACCAGCCAGCAGCAAGCCTTTATGGTTGGGGCAGACGACTATTTATGCAAGCCAGTGATGGGCGTCACGCTGGCAAATCGCCTTTTGAGCCGTTTACAGCGCCTGCGCGCCTGCGCGGACTAGCAAGGCAGCAGCGAGAGAACGTCTTGCTCCTCATACTCAGAGAAACCCGGTTGCGATCGCTGGCAAGCTGGGTCAACCGCTCCAGCAGCAGCTCAATCTTGCACACTCCACAATCCACCGCTTGAACCTATGGAAGTCTCCTTGAGAAGCCGCCAGCATCCCCTCATTCGCAGCCTGGCTGATTGCATTGAAACCGTTTGGCAGCAGCATTTAGAGCTGGCACCTTACGTAGTCCCAGCGGATTTAGGCTACATCGAGGGCAGCCTGGAGGGGGAACGCCTGCTCATCGAAAATCATTGCTATCAGACGCCGCAATTTCGCAAACTCCATTTAGAGCTGGCGCAGGTCAGCAATGGGCTGGATATTTTGCACTGTGTGATGTTCCCCAGACCAGAGTATGCGCTGCCGCTCTTTGGTACCGATCTGGTTGGTAGAGGTGGGGGTGCGATTAGTGCCGCGATCGTTGATTTATCACCTGTCCGTGTCGATCGCGCCCTGCCAGAGGCGTACCAAACCGCTTTAACCCAGTTGCCACCAGTGACGTTTGCCCAACCCCGTGCCCTGCCCGACTGGGGCGATATTTTCTCAGACTTCTGTTTATTTGTGCATCCAGTAGGTGTGGCAGAAGAAGCCTTATTCCTTGAGCGAGTACGCGACTGGCTCACCCTACATTGCCAACTTGCCCGCGCCGCAACGCCTCTCACCGCCGAGTCTGACATCATCAAGGTGCTGGCAGGTCAACGCTATTACTGTCAGAAGCAGCAGCAAAACGATAAAACCCGACGCGTGTTAGAAAAATCGTTTGGAGCCGAGTGGACCGAGCGCTACATGAACACAATGCTCTTTGATACCGTTGCGCCCTAAACGCTGGTGCAAAAACAACGGTGTTGGCTAGCAGTGATGCGCTGTTTGCAAGCCCGAGCGATGTAACTAAAAGTAACTAAAAGTAACAATAGTTTAAGTATTGAAAACCTCAACCCAGGCGCTGAAGCTGGCACCTAGTATGGGTTTACGTGTTTTCTTAATATTTTTTAATAACATCTTTGGAAGCACTCATAAAATTTGCACAAAATCTGCACAAATGGGTTGCTTTAATCAGAGGCAGGTTCAAAAACCGCCTGAACTCTTACGACCTTCGCGGTGAAGAGTTTCGCTTTTTTCAGCCTCACGAGCGTGCCGTTTGTTGCCTGAGCTTGTGACGCTACAGAAGTTGGTTTTGGCATCTTTGCTCAATTGATGGGTTAGCCCGCTGAGACATTGCAAACAGATCACAGTTTTCGAGTGAGACGCATCTTTATGCCGTTCTCGTCCAGCGGGGTTAGCCTGCTAGGGACTGTTTTCCGTTTGCTTTTGCAGGCGTTTTTGACCGATTAGGCGCGGCATTGATGACGCTGAAAACCCGGTTTTGAATTGCCTTTTGCTTACATCAAAAATCACTAGGAGAGACTAGAATGCTTGATGCTTTTACTAAAGTTGTCTCACAAGCAGATACACGCGGCGACTATATCAGCGATGCCCAAATCGATGCGTTGAAAAGTATGGTGGGCGATGGCACCAAGCGCCTGGATGTGGTTAATCGCATCACGTCAAACGCCTCCACCATTGTGGCGGATGCCGCACGATCATTGTTTGCTGAGCAACCACAGTTGATTGCACCGGGTGGCAATGCTTACACCAACCGCCGCATGGCAGCGTGCTTGCGCGATATGGAAATTATCTTGCGCTACGTGACCTATGCCATTTTCACGGGTGATGGCAGTGTGCTTGACGATCGTTGCCTCAACGGTTTGCGCGAAACCTACCTGGCGTTGGGCGTACCTGGTAGCTCTGTTGCCACAGGCGTCAACAAGATGAAAGAAGCGGCGATCGCGATCGCTAACAACCCCAGCGGCGTCACACGTGGCGATTGCAGCAGCCTCATGTCCGAAGTTGGCAGCTACTTCGATCGGGCAGCCGCAGCCGTCGGTTAACCATAGCGACGCTCTGACACAGATGCTGTGCCACTTTCTCAACTTCACTTTGCACACTTGTTGAAAGGAAAGATTCCCCATGAAAACCCCGTTAACCGAAGCCGTTGCCTCCGCTGATTCCCAAGGACGTTTTCTCAGCTCGACCGAGCTTCAGGTCGCCTTTGGTCGCCTGCGTCAAGCAACCGCTAGCCTGGATGCCGCTAAAGCCCTCAGCGCTAAGGCACAAAACCTGGCTGATGGAGCCGCCAATGCGGTTTATCAAAAATTTCCCTACACGACACAAATGCAGGGCAACAACTATGCCTCAACCCCCGCTGGTAAAGCGAAGTGCGTCCGTGACATCGGCTACTACCTGCGCATCGTCACCTATTGCTTGGTAGCAGGCGGCACTGGTCCTCTGGATGATTATTTGATCAGTGGTTTGGCTGAAATCAACAGCACCTTCGAGCTATCTCCCAGCTGGTATGTCGAAGCACTGAAGTACATCAAAGCGAATCACGGTTTGAGCGGCGACCCAGCAGTGGAAGCAAACTCCTACCTTGACTACGCAATCAACGCGTTGATCTAAGCGTTTCTTTTGCCCAGAACAACAAAAGACTGTCTCTGCAAGACGCTTGCAGCAATGGTTTTTTAGCGTTCTGGGCTTCATTTTTAGCTTTAACTAAAGGAGACCAGTTATGACGAGTTCTATGGCTGCAAGACAGCTAGGGTTTGAGCCATTCACTGAAATTTCTCCCACCGAACTGCGCCCCCATGCCACCGAAGACGACGTGCAGGCTGTGATTCACGCCGCCTATCGTCAGGTCTTTGGCAATGACCACCTCATGCAGAGTGAGCGGTTGACCAGTGCGGAGTCGCTTTTGCGGCAGGGCGGTACGACCGTACGCGATTTTGTGCGGCGGCTGGCACAGTCTGAGCTGTATCGCACCAAATTTTTTCACTCGACGCCGCAGGTACGCTTTATTGAGTTGAATTACAAGCATTTGCTCGGTCGCGCACCGTATGATGAGTCTGAAATTGCCTTCCATGTTGATTTATACACTCAGGAAGGCTATGAAGCTGAGATCAATTCCTATCTAGATTCTCTGGAATATCAAGAAAACTTTGGTGAGTCGATCGTGCCCCATTACCGGGGGTTTGCGACGCAGCGCGGGAAAAAAACGGCGGGCTTTAGTCGCATGTTCCAACTGTACCGGGGCTATGCCAATAGCGATCGCGCCCAGGGCAAAAACAAAGCCGCCTGGTTAACCAATGATTTGGGACGCAATCAGGTGACGCCTGTAACCACCGCTTCCTTTGGGCGTGCTTTAGCTGGCATCGGTGGTGGCGATCGCGGACAGCTCTATCGGGTGCGCGTCCTGCAAGCCGCTCGCAGAGGCTCGCCGCAAGTCCGGCGGAGCATCCGTGACTATGTGGTCGCGTATGATCAGCTCTCACCGACCCTGCAACAGCTCCATCAGCGCGGCAGTCAGGTGATGAGTATAACAAACGCCTAAGACAGTGCCTTCAGTAGAGGGGGTAACGTCTACCCTCTCTCATCCATCCTGGCTTGAGTCGGGAGGAGCCAAGGTATGGCACCGACCCAATTTTTCCACCCTACGCATTTATTTAAGGAGAGTCATTCGTGGCTATTACAACCGCAGCCGCCCGTCTGGGCACGACTGCTTTGGGTGACACTCGCCCGCTCGAATTACGCCAAAATTGGACGCCCGACGATGCCAAAATTGTCATCAAAGCGGTTTACCGTCAGGTGCTGGGCAATGACTACATTATGCAGTCCGAGCGCCTGACCAGCCTGGAGTCGCTTTTGGTCAATGGTCAGTTGACCGTGCGAGACTTTGTCCGCGCCGTGGCGAAATCAGACTTGTACAAAACCAAGTTTCTTTACCCCCACTTTCAAACCCGCGTGATTGAGCTGAACTGCAAGCATCTGTTGGGTCGTGCACCTTACTCTGAAGCGGAAGTGATTGAGCATCTCGATCGCTACCAAAACGAAGGGTTTGAAGCCGATATTGATTCCTACCTCAATGCGGATGAGTACGATGCCAAGTTTGGCGACAACATTGTGCCCTACTATCAAGACTTTGTGACCACGGGTGTGGGGCAACGCACCGTTGGTTTTACACGCCTCTTCCAGCTGTATCGCGGCTATGCCAACAGCGATCGCGCTCAGCTCGCGGGGGCAAACTCTCGGTTAGCGAGTGGTCTAGCTAAAAATAGTGCCTCAGCGGTCATTGCACCCTCCGGTGGCAGTGAAGGCTTTGCCTACCTGGCAGCCAAACAAGGCACGTCGCCCAGTCGTGTGTTTGGGCGCTCGTCGCAAAACTCGTCCGATCGCCTGTATCGCATTGAAGTGGCAGGACTCAACCTCCCGCGCTACCCCAGAGTGCGACGCAGCAACAAAGAGTTCATCGTGCCCTATGAGCAGCTTTCCAACACCCTCCAGCAGATCAACAAGCAAGGTGGCAAAGTCGCCAGCATTACCCTCGCCCAATAAAAGAGAGAACCCATCATGCTAGGACAATCCGCCAGTACCCGCGTCTTCGTCTATGAAGTGGAAGGCTTACAGCAAAACGATCAGACCAACAACAATCAATATCCGGTGCGTAACAGCAGTACGCTTTTGCTCCAAGTGCCGTATAGCCGCATGAATCAAGAAATGCGACGCATTGGTCGCTTAGGCGGCAAGATTGTCAACATCCGACCGCTGTCTGAAGCTGCTCCTGTCGCCGATTAGTCAGCCAGACTCTCTAGCTTTAACCGCCAACGGGTGTGAGATGAGCGATCGTTTCACACCCGTTTTGCCAGTCAGGTATCGTGCGGCAGCCGAGCGAGACGTGACGGAAGACTCAGATTTGCTGTTGCGAGGAGAAAAAGCGATGACTGAACGCCAAACGGGTGGGCAAATGCTCTGGAAGCTAGAAGGGAACGGACGCACCTTGCACTTACGGCACCATGACTCAGACCCGTGGCGACCGTATGAAGAGTTGCCGCAGTATGCACTGCCTGACCCTGAAGGTTTTTCTAAAGGCATTACCACGTTTCTGGCGCTGTTGAAACAAGGGTGGACTGTGACAAAGACATAGCGTCACGGCGTCAAACCGCATTCAGTTTCTTCATCTTTCTTTACTTTACTGACCTGACTCGACTCAGGTTCCTCTGGTTGGGTCTGGTCTCGCTTCACAGAGTACCAGCATGACTGCGATCGGACGCTTAAAGGATCGTTGACCGAGTGCAGACCACAGTGGTCAATGCTTTCAGTCCCCTGCCTTAGCATTTATAATTTGTAACAAACATCGATCCAACGACATAGTATAAACAAAGATGTTAGGAAATTTACCAAACAGAAACCAGGGCTCTGCGGTCTCTGCGCGGTAAGCGTTCCAAATCCTTAAGAAATGTAAACTTTTCCAAGTTTCTTTTAAGAAAAAGGGGAAGCATTTCACAGGTCAGGTAGCCGTTAAGGTTGCTTTACTCAGGTTCGGCAAGCAGGTTAATGGCTAAGCGTAACCATAAAGTCTGGTTGTGATCGAAGCCCTACTCCACTTAAACCCATTAGGAGATTGAAGTTTATGTTAGACGCTTTTGCAAAAGTGGTCTCCCAGGCTGATGCGCGGGGTGAATACCTGAGCGCTGCTCAGTTGGATGCTCTCAGCGCGATGGTGGCTGATGGCAACAAGCGGATGGACACAGTCAACCGCATTACCAGCAATTCATCCGCGATCGTGGCAAATGCGGCACGGGCGTTGTTTGCTGAGCAACCTGGTCTGATTGCACCCGGTGGTAATGCTTACACCAACCGTCGCATGGCTGCTTGCTTGCGTGATATGGAAATCATCCTGCGCTACATCACCTACGCGATCTTTGCGGGTGACGCTAGCATTCTGGACGATCGCTGCTTGAACGGTCTGCGCGAAACCTATCTCGCTCTGGGTACACCAGGCGCGTCGGTCGCGGTTGGCGTCAGCAAGATGAAGGATGCGGCACTGGCGCTCGCTGGCGATACCAATGGTGTCACCAAGGGCGATTGCTCCAGTCTGATGTCTGAAGTCGGTAGCTACTTTGATAAGGCAGCCGCAGCCGTTGGCTAACAGTGAGGCTGACTCACGCGACTCAAAGGAGCCTGGCTTGCAGTCTTTCCTTGACTGATGCTGGCTCCCGCCCAAGATGACGTTCACAACGCAAAATTACTGGAGTACATCGACGATGAAGACCCCTCTGACTGAAGCAGTCTCAACGGCAGATTCCCAAGGACGCTTTCTCAGCTCGACTGAGATGCAAACGGCGTTTGGTCGGTTCCGTCAGGCATCGGCTAGCTTGGAAGCAGCGAAAGGCTTGACCAGCAAAGCAAAGAGCCTGGCTGATGGCGCGGCTAACGCGGTTTATCAAAAGTTTCCCTACACCACGTCGATGCAGGGTCCGAACTACGCTTCGACTCAAGTGGGCAAAGATAAGTGCGTACGCGACATCGGCTACTACCTGCGGATGGTGACCTACTGCCTCGTAGTCGGTGGCACCGGTCCGATGGATGACTACCTGATCAGTGGTTTGGCTGAAATTAACAGCACGTTTGAGCTCTCACCGAGCTGGTATGTGGAAGCGTTGAAGCATATCAAGGCAAACCACGGCTTGAGTGGTGATCCAGCGGTGGAAGCTAATTCCTACCTTGACTACGCGATTAATGCGCTGAGCTAGTCAAGCTGATGCCCGGAGCCAGCGGCGATCGTCACGGGGTGATGGTGGTCGCTGGCTCCGGGTCTTTTCGTTTAAAGTGAAGTCTTACGTTACGGTCCTGCTACCGCTGCCCCTGGAATGGATCACCCCCCTGAAAGTCAAAATGAGCCAGCCTTGACGGTGGAGCAGGCGATCGCCCAGCTCCAGGGTGAGGATCTGGGGTTGCGCGTCTATGCCGCCTGGTGGTTAGGTCGCTTTCGGGTCACTGCCCCCGCTGCCATCACGGTCTTGATCGCTGCCCTGGCAGATGAAGCCGATCGCACTCCCGCTGGTGGTTATCCCCTCCGCCGTAATGCGGCACGGGCGCTGGGGAAGCTGGGCGATCGCCGCGCGGTGCCTGCCTTGCTCCACACCTTGACCTGTACTGACTTTTATGTGCGAGAAGCGGCTGCACAAGCGTTGGCGACGCTGGGTGAGCCGACCTGTAGCGCCCGTCTGCTCCAGCTGCTGAACCAGCAAGTATCAGGTACGTTACCAGCACCGGAACCGCCTCACCTGGCGGAGCCGTTTGATGCCCTTTTGGAAGCATTGGGGACGCTGGGCGCCAGCGCAGCCATCCCCGACATTCAACCTTTTTTAGAGCACGCTGTGCCCCGCATTCGCTATGCCGCGGCTAGAGCGATGTACCAGTTGGTGCCCACGCCGGAGCAAGCGCAGCCGTATGGCGAGCGCCTGGTCGCCGCACTCGCACAGGACGATTTGCAGTTGCGACGGGCTGTGCTGGCAGATTTGGGCGCGATCGGGTATCTGCCAGCCGCTGCCGCGATCGCTCAAACGCGAGCCGAAAACAGCCTTAAGTTGATTGCCCTCAAGGGTTTACTGGAACAACAATTACGACTTGCCCCGCCGCCACCGCTCTCGGAGGGTGCCATGCAAGTAATGGCGTTCATGGATGAGCTGTTGTAGCAGCATGCGCCACAATAGAAACAGTAGACGTTCATGCCTCTTGATGCCCCCATGCCTGATTCCCTTGCCGCTTTGATCCGAGCGGTTGATACAGCCGATTCGTCGCCCGCGTTACTCACGGCGGTCCAGCACCTGGCAGCAGCACGGCAAATTGGTGCGCTGCCCACGTTGATGGCGGCGTTGAACTATAACAATCCGGGGGCGGCGGTGGCAGCGGTGGAGGGACTCATTCAACTCGGAGCGGCAGCGGTCCCGCCGTTGCTAGAACAGCTCGATGAGCATAATTACACGGCAAGAGCCTGGGCGATTCGAGCGTTGGCTGGCATTGGCGACCCCAGAGGCTTGGTCACGTTGTTGGGTGTGGCGACGGCTGATTTTGCGCCGAGTGTGCGACGGGCGGCGGCAAAAGGGCTAGGCATGATGCAGTGGCACTGGTTCCCTGACCAACTCCTGGAAATCGCTCAGGCAGAAGCGTTGGAGGCGTTACTCTTTGTCGCGCAGCAGGATGACGAATGGGTGGTGCGTTATGCGGCGGTGGCAGGCTTGCAAGCCCTGGCACAGGCGATCGGCACCACGCAACCCGGCTGGCGGACCCAAATTCAGGACCAGTGTACCCAACGGGCGAGGCAGGATCCGAGTGCGGCGGTCCGGGCGCGGGGTTGGCTGGCACTACAGCCTTTACAAGCGGCCGCTGTCGTGCCACTTACGGTGCCACTCGCTGCGACGGAGACACACTCGCCGTTGGCTGCGACTGACTGGCAACAACTGTTGGACAAGCTGTACGCGCGCAAAGGGCAGGAGCGGTTGGTCTTAGCAGAGGGCGATCCACGTCGCTATCACGCTCTGGCGGTAGCACTCGCCCCTCAGTCGGACACAGTGGCAGGCTGAAACCGTTTTAGAATGACAAGAGTGACAGACGGACACGGCTAGAATGAGCGTTGGCTGGGAGGGCAAAGGCGATGGAGGTCATGGAGTTTTTTCAACTAAGTACGGGTCAATGGCACTCGCAGCGCACGACCCATCACCTGGCGTTTCGACGCACGGAGGCGGGTGGTTCGGAGATTCAAGTCGAGGCACTGCCAGCAGACCACCCGCAAGTGCAGGCGATCTGTCAGCTCCATCAAGTGGATCCCACGTTGACGATCGGCGGGGCGTTTGTGTCCTGGCACGGGGCGATGGGCTGGGATCGGGAGGAGGAAAACCATACTGGTACGACGGTCTTTGCACTCATTCCCGACCCGACGCAGCCCCAGCAAGGGACGTTGCTCCGTGAACGCGGTTATGCCGAAATTGTCCCGATCGCGGGACATTATCAAATGGCGGCGGAGGCGGCGCTGGTGCTGACGACGGAGTATGAAACGATGAGTGCGCACGAACGGTTCTGGTTTGCCAGCCCCAATCTCCGGTTACGGACGAGTACGGTGAAGCGCTTTGGTGGTTTTGCCACGGCGACGTTTTGCACGGAATGGCGGCACAGCGATGAAGCAAGGTCCACGGCGGCAGACACGGCGTTAGTACCGTCTCAGGCTGTGTCGTGGTTGGGTTGGTGACGCCCGGTGAGTGTGGGTAGCGCCGACTTGAGTCAGGACCGCTGGTGCCGTGGGTGTGACTATCTGGCAATGGTGCGTCAGTTGGCGTTGATGCCTGGGCTGGTGCTGTGGGTGCAGGGTGAGCCGCACGAGGAGCGGCTTTGTACCTGGATCGGGACGCATGTGGCGGCGGTCAATCGGCAGCTTCAGGTGCTACTCCAGGCGTGTCACGGCTGTTTTCATCCCTGGGAGCGACCGTCGCTTCAAGTGTGGGCGGCACCGCTGGCACCGTCGTGCGGTCTGGCGGGTGTGTGTAATCTGCAAACGCAGCCTGGGACGCTGTTGCTGGATGTGGGGCGGGTGGTACCAGCCGATTGGCTCCGCTTGGTGGCGCATGAATATGCCCATGCTCAAGCGGGTACGGCGGGGCACCATGCCCGGTTTGCCCAAGCTTTGACCCAACTCTGTCTCGGTTTGGCGTTGGCACCGCCGCTGGAGGAGGGGGTGTCGGCGGCGGTGTGGTGCTGTTATCCGGTCTGTCAGTTGACACGGGACCCGTTGGCGTTCTGGCAAGGACGGACGGGCTGGACGGCGGCTGAGCCTGACTAAATTAAGTTATGTAAGTTTCATTAGACTAAAACGAATAATGCGCCCCCTGGACCTTTATGATCAGTCTTAACTTTGTCAGAGTTCGCAAGAAAAGGGAGCTTTTGTAGGCGTGACCATTCCTCTTTTAGCATATGCCCCTCGGAGTCAAAACCAACGGGTCGCCAGTTTTACGGTGCCGGGTGATGAGCAACCCCGGCTCTACTCTACAGAAAATCTGCTGTCTCCGACTGATCTCGATACGTTGATTGAAGCCGCGTATCGGCAGTTGTTTTTCCATGCGTTTGCGGCGGACCGGGAGCAGACGTTGGAGTCGCAACTCCGCAGTGGGCAACTCACGGTGCGGGACTTTGTGCGGGGTTTGCTGCTCTCGAATACCTATCGGCGCAGTTTCTACGAGCTCAACAGTAATTACCGTTTTGTGGAACAAACGGTGCAGCGGGTGCTGGGCCGTGATGTCTATGGGGAACAGGAGAAGATTGCCTGGTCGATTGTGGTGGCGACCAAGGGGGTGGTCGGGTTTGTGGACCAATTGCTCAATAGTGATGAGTACCTGGAGGCGTTTGGCTACGATACGGTGCCTTATCAACGCCGACGGGTACTGCCGGGACGCGCTCAGGGTGAGGTGCCGTTTAATCTGAAGTCGCCCCGCTATGAGGCGTATCATCGGCGGCAGTTGGGCTTCCCGCAGTTTGTCTGGCAAACGGCGGTCCGGAGCTATAAACCGCAGGAGCAGCAGGCGGTGTCGGGCAGCCCGGCGCTGTTCTTGTCGATGGCGCGGAGTCTTAACCCGCAGGGCAACCCGCCCCAACGCCTCTCGGCTGCTAATATTGACATCGCTCAAACTGTGCCCTATCGCCGCCGTTGACGCCTAAGCGCCCTCGGCGTCAGGCGGCCCCCGCCGAGGGTCAACACAAGCAACACAAGCACTAGCAGCACTAGCAGTAACAGCCGGCCGAAAACCTAAAGAAAAAAGGGCCTGGCGAAGTTGATTCTCGATAACGTTGAGAATGTTCGCAGTAGTGGCTTCTCGTCGAAAATAATAAGCCTACAACTAGCGGTCATCGGCTTGTCTTGACACTACTATTCTCCTGAAACTAGATGCGTTTGCCCTGCTGCCGCTACAGCTTTCGCCACAGAATTTAGAAGATTGTGCTCAAAGAGATTTAGGGGCATTGCCCCAGCAGAGGGTTTCCTAATTCCAGTCTTCGCCAGTATGGCTATAGCCATCGCTAAAAGCACTGCCAAGTGAACTCAGGAGGGCAAATGCACGTTTCCAGAGTCAAGGCAGTGCAGCCTTTGTTTTTTGCGGCAACGGCATATTCTTTGCTGTAATGCCCAGGGGTAGGATTGTTTCACCAACTGCGTCAATGCTTAGATGAGGGTTCTGTTGTCCCCCCAGAAAAAGCGTTTGAGATGAAACCTTTCCTTTGGTTGTCGATTGCTATTTTTTTCACCTTAGCGGCTTGTAGCACCCCTAACAATACTGCTAACGCTCCCAGTACCGCAGAGACAGCAAGCCCTGCGGCCCAGGCGTCAAGTAAGCAGGAGCAAAAGAAGCCGTTAGTTGTCACAACAGTTGCGCCATTGACCAATATTGTGAGCAATATTGCTGGCGATCGCATTGAAGTTAAAGGCATCATTCCAGAAGGAACCGATTCCCATACCTTTGAACCCCGTCCTTCTGACTCGGATGTACTGTCAAAGGCAGATTTGATTATTGTCAATGGCTTGCACTTAGAATCTCCTACCGAGAAGCTAGCCGATTCAGTCAAGAAGAAAGATACTAAGGTTTACGAGCTAGGCGGCAACACAATCAAGCAAGATCAGTGGATGTTTGATTTCAGCTTTCCCAAGGAGAAAGGTGATCCCAATCCACACCTGTGGGTCAATTCCATCTATGCCGAAGCCTATGCTAAGCTTGCGGCTCAATGGCTGACCGAGTTAGACCCGCAAGGAAAGGACTATTACGCTGCTAATTTGAAGCGCTATTTGGAACGACTGGAGGCATTAGATCAAACCACCAAAGAGGTGGTTGCTAGTATTCCACCCCAAAACCGCAAGCTTCTGACCTATCACGATTCCTGGGCTTATTGGTCGAGACAATATGGGTTCCAGGTGATTGGAGCGATTCAGCCCTCAGACTTTAAAGAACCCTCTGCCCAAGATGTTGCTAAGCTAATCGATCAAATTAAAAAAGAGAAAGTCCCTGCTATCTTTGGTTCTGAGGTCTACCCCAGTAAGGTAGAAGAGCAAATTGCACGGGAAGCAAAGGTGAAAACGGCAAACACAGCCGATGATGAGTTGCCGGGAGAAGGGTTAGCCAATGCCATGGATAATACGAATCCACAGCATACTTACATTGGCATGATGGCGAACAATTTAAAGATTATTGCCAATGGGTTAGGTGGGAAGCCAGAACTCGTGGATAAACTCACGACTGCCAATGTAGTCGGTCCCACTGCGATCGCCGCTAATTCTACCTCATCCAAATAGCATCACAGGTCATTGAATGGAACCATTACTTGAAGTTAGAAACCTGACCTGCGGTTATCAAGCACAACCCGTATTTACAGATGTCAATTTTGATCTTTATTCCCATCAGCTTTCAGGCTTGGTTGGTCCCTCTGGGAGTGGAAAAAGCACCTTAATTAAAGCCATGCTGGGCTTGGTGCATCCGTGGGCTGGTGAAGTGCGCTTTCGGGGCAAGCGGCTGAAGCCGGGTCAATCGATTCCGGGAGTTGGTTACGTACCGCAAGTGGAAACCGTCGATTGGAACTTTCCGGTAACGGCTGAAGAAGTGGTCATGATGGGACGCTATCGGCAGCGGAAACTTTTACCTTTTAACTCGCGGCGCGATCGCCAGGTAGCAAGAGAGCTATTAGCGCGTGTTGGTGTAGAAGAAGTTGCCCGTCAGCCGATTGGCGATCTCTCTGGTGGGCAACAACAGCGGGTCTTTCTAGCACGAGCGCTGGTTGGTGAGCCAGAATTAGTGTTGCTGGATGAACCCACCAGCGGCTCTGATTTGCATGTGCAGCATGAACTGTTGCACCTACTGGCAGAACTAAGCCAACAGGGGTTAACGGTGCTGCTCTCTACCCATGACCTTAATTCAGTTGCCACTCACCTGCCGTGGGTGTTGTGCTTTAACCACAAACTGATTCGCCAGGGTCAACCAAGAGATGTTTTTACCACCCAGACCTTAGAGCAAACCTTTGGCGCTGAAATGCTGGTGATGCATCAAAACAATCGAGTGTTGGTTTCCAGTGCTGCCGCCACCTTGCTGCATAAGGCGATCCGCTCAGTGTAATCACGCCGGGCAGCAACAAGGCCGAAATCCTGCGTGTTGTGCAGGAGCTCGGCGGCTTGTTCGATCAGGTCGTGCTGCTCGGCTATCCGCCGTTTCT
>JBBSHC010000003.1:0-18095 GCA_038253425.1 Leptolyngbyales cyanobacterium
AAAAGCCTATGGCTGAGAATTTCAAGTGCTAAATCAGGGTTGTACCAAAAGTTAGTCCGTTTAATGAGTCTTGCATCACAACCTTCGCCTGCTACAGTCCTGACACTCGTTAAAAACCAGTGTCACTAAAGCCACCACTGAAAATGATGTAAATGCCCCACACTGCCGCGATCGCGCCCAAAAGGGTAGACCAAAGCGGGTGCCCGCTCCGACTGATGCGACCGCCTGCGGTACGAAGTGTATCGACATCAATCCAAGGGGTTGTACCTCGGCGGAACCAGCCTGTTACTACCACCGTTTGGTTGAGTAAATCGGTTGGGCGAGTGGGTTGGGGCAGTAGGTTGCCGATCGGTCCCCAAGGCGATAAACAGTGAAGCCGAACGATACCCGTTGCCGTTTGCAGCAGCAAATCCTGACTGAGAAAATTGCTCATACCGGGACGCCCCAGCAGTTTGCCCTCCCACTGCACTGGCTGGAATGCGACAGGAATTTGCTCTGTCATCTGAAGCCGATCCACCAACGACGCAGAAGAGCTTGAGCGTTGAGCGTTTGAGAGTGAAGCGTTTGAGAAGGGCAGGTCAGGGAAAAAAGCATTGATACGAACAAACGTGCCCAGACTAAAGCCAATGAGTGGCAAGCCATGCCGCAGTGTTTGATCGCCGTTCATCCAGGACAGTTGCTCGATGTTTGCCTGTGCGCCTACCCAACCCAAGCCTGCAAAAAAGTACGCGATCGCAAAACCACCTGCCAGTCCAAAGAACGGTGCTCCTTGCAGCAGCAGTGTCCGCCACTGACGCCCGGTCAGTTTCAACGCAGCTAACCTGTTAACGACGGGCTGACTATTTGCCCAATCGAGTTCAGTCTCCAACCGCCATTGACGCGCATAGAGCGTGAGCCGTTGTAGACGATCGCCCGTCGGCGGATGAGAATGATTCAACGCTAACCAGTGACGGTAGGGATTTACCCGCTCCCAATCCAGCACAGACTCGATCGACGCGTGGGGGTAAACGCTGCCCAAGGTTGTCGCCATCCGCTGCCCCAACGGCATTAATAAGTCAAAGCCTTCGAGCAGGTAGCGGGTTTGTTTCTGCGTCTGCACATCCTTAACCGTACCAATCGCAATTTTAAGGAGGGCACGCGTGAAGCCATTGGGATTACCCGTCAACTCGGCAGTAATGCGATCGCTGTCATACACCCGTTGCCGCGAGAGCCACAGCGCCACCCAGCGGAGAAGCGTATAGACCCCATAGAAAATTGCTGCTAATAGCGTTGCCGATGCACGTGAAAGCGCCGCTTGCTTGCGGTTGCCCCACTCAGCCACCACCCAATAGCCTGTGTAGGGAATCTGGAGCAGCACTATCACGAGCGACATCAGCGGCACATCCCAGCAGGAAAGATGACCGATTTCGCTGGCGTACACCGTTGCGATTTCATCGTCTGCCAATTGCTCTAGCAAGCCCTGACTAACTACGGTGCGCGCGACGCGCGGCAGACAGCCGTAAGTAAACGCCACAGGTGCCGCGATCGGTAAGACGCCTAGCGCTGGCATGGGAAGATTTTTTTGACGGCAAAAGCGCTGAAGTGATTGGGCAGTTTCGGGGCTGTAGGTTGCCAATTTGCTCAACGAGAGCGGCTGCAACCCATAGCCAACGGTTAACAGCCCATCTAACAACCAGCGCGATGCCACACACAGCAGACCGAGAAAGAGCAGAATGGGGAAAACGGGCGGATCGAACAGAGTGCGCCGCCATTCGAGGAAGGGGATTTCGGTCAGCAGGATGCTGTAGTAGAGCATGACGGTGTAGGCGATCGTCTGCACCATCCAGAACAGCGATACTGCCGTACCTCCTTGCACGAGCAGTTGTGGCAACCACATCACCTTGCCTAACGCTTTGCCCTGCCGCAAGCGTCCTGCCTGCCGCCAGAAGGGTTGGTATAGGGGTAGCTGTGCGTCTGCTGTCGTGTCTGCCGGGTCTAGCGTGCTTCTGTTTAGCGCTGGAGTCTGTGTTGAAGGTTGGGCTGGCGATCGCCTGTTTGCTGAACTCGGTTGAGCCGTCACCCCTGGCGATGGAAGCGCCGCTTCACTGGGGGAGAAGACAGGATTATGAGCGACTGGAGCCTGGACCGTAGCCTCTCTCATCGGATCAGGTGTCGTCGGATCAAGTGCTGCCGATGCTGATGGTGCCACAGACGGTGGCGGGGAGTCAAAGGCGACAAACCCACTACGATCGACGGTGGACTTAAAATCGGGTGGAGCCGCTGGATCGAAGGGAGTAAAGCCAGTTAGATCCGCATCCACATTCGCTGTAGAGAGGCGAGGCGATACTTCAGTAGCATTCTCTTGCGCTTCATATTGCTGAGTCTCCGCCTCTTGAAACTCCGCCGCTTTAGACTGCTCTGCAAGCTGAGGATGCCGTTCTACCAACCCTGCCAACGTTCGGGTTGCCCATGCGCTCACCTGAGGGTTCTCGCTACGCTCAAGCGATCGACATAGCGCGGCGGCTTGCAAGGGATTGCCAGTACGAGCATAGGCAACCGCTAACCCCATCTGCGCTTTAGCAGCGAGGGGATGATCCGTGGGCAGCGGGATAGACGTTAATGTTGCGATCGCGGTTGCATAGTCACCCTGCTTAAGCGCCGCCAACCCTGCTTCCAGGTTTAAAACAGCTTGAGCGGTAGATGGCGACTGATCAGGAACAGGAGCCATAGCACTTCTCCTACTCGAATGGAATGGTAGATCGTGGCTTTGAAGTGTGAGACTTCAGCAAATTTAAAGTTTGAGCAACGACATGCGCCTTACTTTAAGCTTCTGACTCAACACCACACGCTTTCAAGTCTACAAGCCACAGCCATTAGTACGGCTCAGTAGTCCTCTCTAGACGCGCATCATAAAGCAGCGGGTTCTTGCCCAGAAACTACAGGAGCGATCGCATTCAGTTGTAGCTCCGGGTGGTCTGCCCGTACCTGGTTCACGTTCCATTCGTTGCGAAATAGCAGCACAGGGCGGTTCCAGCTATCTTTTGCCGTCACCGTATTAAACAAGCGACCTACTTTTTCGAGTGCTGCCCAGCCACCTTCGACCCAACGGGCAACGCTAAACGGCAACAGTTCAAGCTGTGTTTCAACACCGTATTCGTTTTGCATCCGAAACTGCACGACCTCAAACTGAAGTTGACCCACGGCTGCGAGGATGGGGTCTCGCTTTGACTCATCGGCAGAATACATAATCTGCACGGCACCTTCTTCTTGAAGCTCCGAAACGCCTTTGCGAAACTGCTTGAACTTGGAGGGGTTCGGATTTTTGAGATAGGCAAACAGTTCCGGCGAGAAACAAGGAATGCCCTCGTACTCCAGTTTGGAGCCGACATAGATGGTGTCACCGATCGCAAACACCCCTGGATTGTTCAACCCAATGACATCACCAGGATAGGCTTCTTCAATGACCTCGCGGTCTTGAGCAAACAGCTTTTGCGGACGAGAGAGACGAACCGTTTTGCCCGAACGTGCATGGCTCACCGTCATATCCTTCTCAAAGCGACCAGAGCAAACCCGAACAAAGGCAATGCGATCGCGGTGTTTTGGATCCATGTTGGCTTGCAGCTTAAACACAAAGCCAGAGAATTCTGGATAAGTCGGTAGAATTTCACCCTGACTGCTGGCATGGGGACCCGGTTTGAGTGCGTAATCCAAAAACGCATTGAGAAAAAGCTCGACGCCAAAGTTAGTCATGGCGCTACCAAAAAACACGGGCGTCATTTTGCCACGATGCACTAAATCCAGATCTAGCTCGGGTCCCAAGCCCTCCAATAATTCCAGGTCGTCTTTAAACTGGTAGTAAAGCGATTGTTCCAGCAGATCCTCAATACGTGGATCGCCGAGGTCGATCGCCGTATCGATCGCTTCTCGCTGTCCGTGGGCACTGCGTTCAAACAAATGTACCTGAGCGCTACGACGGTCATACACACCCTTGAAGCGATCGCCCATGCCGATCGGCCAGTTCACCGCATAGGTCTGCAACCCTAGCTCCTGCTCAATCTCGTCGAGCAGATCCAGTGGCTCTCGTCCGGGACGATCCAATTTGTTAATAAAGGTAAAAATGGGCAACCCCCGTAGACGGCAAACCTCAAACAGCTTGCGGGTCTGCGGCTCCAGCCCCTTTGCCGCGTCAATCAGCATTACCGCATTATCCGCAGCGGCAAGTGTGCGATAGGTGTCTTCACTAAAGTCCTGGTGTCCGGGCGTATCCAGCAGATTGATCTGACAGTTTTGGTACGCAAACTGCAACACCGTGGAGGTAATAGAGATGCCCCGCTGTTGCTCCATCTCCATCCAGTCTGAGGTGGCGTGTCGCTGCGCCCGCCGCGCCTTCACACTACCTGCCTGGTGAATTGCGCCTCCATAGAGCAGCAGCTTTTCAGTCAGCGTCGTTTTACCCGCGTCTGGGTGAGAAATGATAGCAAAATTGCGCCGACGCTCAACCGCTGTTTGCAGTTCAGTCTGGAGTTCTGTGGACATGCGTTTATCGGGGAGAGGGAGGAGACGGTGGTAGAGGGCAAATAGAAAAATGGGCAGCGGTATGCAAGTGCTATCAGAGCTGTTGCCCAAGATCTAGCCTAAACCTCAAGTTTAGCAATACCTTAACGATCGCGGCAATTGCCAGAATTCAGCGAGTAGAATGGTCGAGCAGATGCTCGTCGCATCCAGAGTTACATGCTAGAAGGCACTCTTCTCAATTCTTCACTCTCGCAGTAAGCGCCATGAACGATCCGACTCAACGCAAGCTCTTGTCAGCCGTGTGCCACGGTGCCATCTTTTTTAGCTCTACGATCGTTTCGATTGGCATCCCGATCGCCATTCTCCTTATTACCGAAGATCCCGTAGTAAAGGAAAATGCCAAAGAAGCCATTAACTTTCACATCAACTTCTTTCTTTACGGGATCATCTCATTGTTGCTGATCCTGGTCGCGATCGGTGTGCCGCTACTCATTTTGCTACTGATTGCCAGTATTTTGCTGCCAATTGTAGCGATCGTCCGCGTTGCCACTGACCCCCAAACGCCCTACCGCTACCCCTTTATCTTGCGACTCCTGTAGGAGACGATCGCTCTACAAAAGAGCTATCTGCTTGTGTTGATTCACTATTGGCAAAATCATCGAAGAAAGCGCTAAAAAATAGGCGCTTTTGGTAGAGGTTTTGGCGATCGAAACAATAAGTGCCAGAGCGGAAACCTTAGCCTCAGGCAGAAGGATTCTCAGCGGCTTGAATGTTTATTCTCATAAAAATAGAATTCGCTGACTATTTGTCCTTTATTAGGGCGGCTCGATGAATACTCTGATCAATCAGTTCAGCGTAAGTTTCAGTGCGTTCATATCTTTTGCGCTTCGATTTGCTTTTAAGCACTCAAGCACCTGTTGCATAAAGGTTCTAAGATTTGGGTGCTGGCTATTTTGATTTGCTTTTAAGCACTTTCATGCCCAAAAAGGAAGGTAGCGGGCATAGCGAGTAGAGGTAGAAGCTGAGTCATCTGCCCTGATTAACCCAGTTTCTTTGGTAGCCCTAATCACTTGAGAGACGAGGGCATCCCTCGACTCGTCAAACCGAAATCGCTCGCGTAGGGTTTGATTAGACATACGTTGATTGCTAACGTACAGTAGGCAACAATGTTGATAGCAGGCTCGAATACGGTCTGATTTGCTCATGTCGTCAAAATTCTGATGGGCAAATAGAACCGATGTAGTGCGTGTCTCGCCAACTCGAAAATCTGG
This sequence comes from Leptolyngbyales cyanobacterium, assembly GCA_038253425.1. Taxonomy (GTDB): domain Bacteria; phylum Cyanobacteriota; class Cyanobacteriia; order Leptolyngbyales; family Leptolyngbyaceae; genus Stenomitos. Next base: position 5,766 of record JBBSHC010000003.1, read on the forward strand.
TGCAGGTAGCTGAAACATCTCTGCTGCGCTCACCACCTTGTCAATGCCACTTCCTTTTTCTTCACAGATGCCAAAACGTCGCATGAGGTCGGCGAGTTGTTCATTGCGTGAACGGTATTCGTCAATGAAGCGTTCTACTTGAATGGGTGGAATGCCGGGATTAGAAATCTCGATTCGATCGCTATACATCTCGATCATCACTGAAGCTCCCGTAGCCAAAAAATCTTGATGCACTAACGCATTAGCAATCAGTTCCCGTAGTGCTTGTTTGGGGAACATTTTGACTTCTTCTCTGACGACATCCTCAATGAAGCGATTTTGCGGTGCCGCTGAATGAACAACATCGACCAGCCCTTCAAAGCTAACTGCATATCCCCGATTGTCTGTCCTGTCATCGCGAGTTTGGAGCTTGTTAATGCCCTCATAGATGACAGTACGAGGTGCTTTACGGGCCAAAGCAGGAGAGAAGGCATCAAGTTTTTTCGCCAATAGACTTGCAGCTAGGTTGGTGATTATCCAACCTTGGGCTGTCTGTTTAATCAGTTCTTGACCCTGTAATCGTTCTAAAACAGCATCGCGATTAGTCGGGTAGGGGAGGTCCAGCAGATCAAAATACGTTTGGGTATCCAGAAGGGCGATCACGTCATCAGGGCTAGCATTTGACCGGGCGGGTTGAGAAAACCAGTCCTGCTGCCCTTCTGCAAAGATTTGCTTGAGCACATCTGTTGTCATTGGTACCAAGCTTTCACCTGCTCGCATTAGGTAGGTTCCTTCAAAGGCCAATGCTTGTCCTACAGGGCGAGACGGAACTGCAAAAACTAGCACCCTACCATTAACGTGATGCAATTCCGTGACCTCTACCCGAAATCTGAGCTTCTCAACAATCAGGGCTTTGATTTCATTCTGAGATGTTAGAGATAGGAAAGCCTGTGTTCCTACGACAATACGGGGAGGCTTATCGGTTACGCCTAAAACGAAGTGACCGCCGCCTTCGTTAGCTAACGCCACACAGCACCGCAACAGTTTAGTCCTGTCGTATTGTTGTTTAGCTTCTTTGAATTCAAGCTGCTCTATTTCTGCGGGGGCGAGCAACCATTGTTCTAGGTTTTCAAGAGTAATCATGCTATCCCTAGACATCAGTTTGCAGCACGTATCTACTTTACAAGAGAATTCAAAGACGGCTTTAGTAGGATCCCATAGAAAGGTTAGAAAGCCTCATGTACTAAATTTGGCTCAAATCACCATCCGGTTATAATCTGCAAGCCACATTCTTTCGTTAAGCGATCGCCAGTACGAAAACGACGGAAAGCGTAACGCAAGGTCAGAATTAAACTCGTGCTAGGTTAAAAGTCTGTGTTTCCGTAGCCATGCTGGGTCGTTTAACTTAGGCTACGCAACAGGTGCAGAGAATGAAAACATTGATGCTGATTTAATCAAAGCCTATGGTGAGTGCTGTCAGCGTTTGTTGTAAGCATCGCTCTCCTCTATCCTTTCCGGGAAACTCTTGCTTTAGTGGCTTTTGCTTTTGGTGCGGCGACAGGTTGTAGATCAGGCTGGAGGTCGGGCGATCGAGCTTGACGCAAATTCGCGGCTTGGGTCAAAAGAGAATCTGCAAAGGCAAAGGCAGCGGCATCAAGACCATCGCTTGCTTCTTGGGTTGACTGCCCGCCTGCAAGTTGTGCCAGTTCTTGCCGTCGCTGTTGGCTGTCAAGCGGCGTGACGCGAACAACAGTGCGGACATCGGCATTGAGGGGAAAGGGAAGGAGAGAGAGTTTTGAGTCTTGAGTAGCACTTTGTACCGCTCTGCCAGAGAGTTTTGAGTTTGAAGTTTTGAGTTTTTTCTGCTTCGTCTCCGCATCTTCCCCTGCTTCCCCTCCCTCCTCTGCTCCTTGCTCTTTAGCCCCCATCCCCTGTCCATGCCCCGATTCGATCACTTGTTTACTCACACGTAGATGCTGATCTGCCATGGCGGCAACGATCGGCTGATGGGTGACACAAAGTACCTGATGATGTTGGCTGAGCTGGTGTAGTTTTTCGGCGATCGCTTGTGTAACTCGACCCGAAACGCCCACGTCAATTTCGTCAAAAACTAACGTGCCGACGGGATCGATTTGCGAGAAGCTGGCTTGCAGCGCTAAGAGAAACCGACTCATTTCGCCGCCAGAAGCAATCTCAGTCAGCGGTTGCAGCGGTTCACCAGGGTTGGGGCTAAAGAGAAACGTCACGCGATCGGCTCCCAAAGCAGAGGGTGGCGCAGGGCTAATATCTACTTCAAACTTCACCTTCTCCATTGCCAGTGGTTTAAGTTCTCCCACCAATCGTTCTTCGAGATCTTTAGCTGTTGCTTGACGATGCTGGGTGAGGACGGCACAGGCTGATGTCACGGCAAGCTGTCGTTCTTGGTGGGCCTGTTCTAAGTCTTCTAGCGATTGACCGCCGCCTGTCAATGCTTCCATCTCGGCTTGCAAACGCTGATAGAGCGCGATCGCATCGCCCAGAGCGGGACCATACTTGCGACAAACCTGCTTTAATTCAACAATTCGCTCCTGCACTTCTTGAAGGCGCTGTGGATCCGCTTCCAGGGTTTCGCCATAGACATTAATTTCCCGCCCCGCTTGCTCTACCTGCGCCAGCGCATTGCTGACAAGTTCCAGGATGGGCTGCATTTGCACGTCATACTCAGCCATATCCCTGAGAGTCGTTTCGGCTTTGCCCAGCAGGTCGGCACAGGCTTCAGCGCCTTCATCATTTTGGTAAAGCGCTTGATAAACTTGATAGCTCTGATGTTGCAATTCAACGCTGTGGCTGAGGCGTTTGCGCTCCTGCTCAAGCTGCTCCAACTCATCCGCATCAGTCAAATTAGCAGCACTGAGTTCTTTAAGCTGGTACTCAAACAGATCGAGCTGCTGGAGTCGATCTTGCTCCGATTTACGACGTTTTTCTAATGCCTGGAGTGCTTGTTGATAGGCAGAGAAGGCAGTGGCAACGATCGACCGCTGCTGGAGCAAGGATTCGCCACCGTAACTATCCAGCCATGCTCTCTGCAACGGCGGTTGCCCGATTTGTACTGTTTGACCTTGAGCGGTGAGTTCAACCAGTCGATCGCGCAAATACTCCATTTGCTGCTTGTTGACCAGCACGCCATTGATCCGCGATCGGCTTCGCTGGCTACTTTGGTTGGCGACAATTTCACGGCTACAAATCAGTTGAGTCGCATCAGGCAGTTGAATCTCTTGTTGCTCAAGCCAGGCTGTCAAATCAGGATCGAGCCGAAACGCAGCTTCCAGCACTGCCCGCTCGGCTCCCGTGCGAACTGCACGACTGGTTACTTTGCCGCCTAATACAGCGTCGATCGCATCGAGAATGATCGACTTACCTGCACCTGTTTCACCTGTAAGCACGGTCAGACCTGCACTCAAACCTAACTCTAGGTGATCCACCAGGGCGAAATTTTCGATCCGCAGGGAAAGCAGCATGGGCAAGGGGGAGTGAGGGAGGCAGGAGGGGATGGAGGAGTGGGGGAAGCAGAGGGAGTGGAGGGGATGGAGAAAGGGGAGAAATGTGTTTGAACTAAATTTGAATGCAAGTTGTAGTGTGCTGTCAGTGCTTCAATGTACTGCTATTCAGTCCGCTTTAGGATTTTTTTAGCTTTCCCCACACCCAGGTCCCTATACCCGACACTATTCCTCTAAATGGTAGCGATCTCTGAAGCAATGGCGGCGGCTTTAGAGCTGACTGAGTAGTAAGGGGTTGAAATTACGCTTATTTATAAGAGGGGACGCGATCGCAACAGCTAAATTATCTCTTACAGCGGTTTTCAGTTGAGTACAACACAGCTTTGGATTAGTAGCGGTCAGCTATCAGCTTTTTGCTCATTGGACTGTGGCTTATACATTTAAACATCGCTGTAACTGAGCGCGACGAGAGAGCGATCGAGCGTCTTGGCGTCTTGCCTTCGGCTTACTGATATTTGTCCCTCTAGACAGAGCAAAGATCCAGACATAATGCTTAACTTGGGGAAGAATGACTGGGATAAGCATCAGCGCAATCGTTGGTACATTAGCACTCTCATTAGAACTCTAGCGCATGGCTTGCTCCTGATAGTCGAGTTTTTGCTCACCGATCGTCGCGCTGTTCGTCTTACATGGCAAAACGCAGACGACCGTCAGAGCTGTTGTTACAATAATTTACATAACCGTTTCTATCCGGCTATTACCTCATGAATGTTAAGACGGCTTCCCCTCAATCAGGCTCGTTTACGTCAGAGCGCCCGTCTTTTGGCTCTCCAACACCGTTACAACGTGAGGTAGAGGAGAAGGGCGTGACTCCAACTTTGCTACTGGAGGATGAGGTGCCGTTCGACATTGAGGCGAATCTGCGATCGGTGGGAATGCTGCCGACCAGTGCCGATCAAGCCGCTTTACGCTACGATGCAGACGCGATCGGTGCCTACTACAGCAAGCATCCGTTTCAGGTCGCAAGGCGGATCTTTCAAATTGTGTTTCCCTTTCTCACCTTTGGCTTCATCTGGTGGTGGAACAAAAGCACGGGTTCTAGCGAACAGCGGTCGAGTCAGCAGGCAGTGCGATTGCGAAAAATCTTGACTCGTTTAGGTCCGGCGTTCATCAAAGTTGGGCAGGCGTTGTCTACACGTCCCGACCTAGTACCACCCGCCTATCTAGAAGAACTGGCGCGGCTGCAAGACCAGTTACCCCCTTTCGATAACGCTATAGCGTACCGCTTTATTGAAGAAGAGTTGGGTGGCTCACCCGACACGATTTACGCGGAGTTAACCGAAAGCCCGATCGCGGCGGCGTCTCTTGGTCAAGTGTATCGAGGCAGGCTGAAAACGGGCGAAGAGGTTGCGGTCAAAGTACAGCGTCCTGGACTGGCTCAAAGTATCGCCCTGGATGCTTACATTCTGCGTGAACTGGCAGCCCTCGCGATGCGGCGAATCAAGAGTATTCGTAGTGATCTCGTCGGTATCATGGACGAGTTTTCTACCCGCATCTTTGAGGAGATGGACTACAACCAGGAAGGGCGGAATGCCGAGCGCGTTGCTCAGCTTTACGGGCACATGCAGGATGTCTACGTGCCCAAAATTTATTGGCAGTACACAGGTCGGCGTGTGCTGACGATGGAGTGGATTACGGGCACCAAGCTCACCCAGCCAGAAGCTATTCGAGCGCAAGGTGTAGATGCAAGTTATCTGATTGAGGTGGGCGTACAGTGTTCGCTACGTCAGCTTTTAGAATATGGCTTCTTTCATGCCGACCCCCATCCCGGCAACCTGCTGGCAACGCCCGATGGTAAGTTAGCCTACCTTGACTTTGGCATGATGAGTGAAGTCAAGCCAGCTCAACGGTATGGTCTGATTGAAGCGATCGTGCATCTGGTCAACCGCGATTTTGAAGGGTTAGCCAAAGACTACGTGAAACTGGAGTTTCTTACTCCTGACACAGATCTAACGCCGATCATCCCCGCTTTTGCGACTGTTTTTAGCGATGCCCTGGGCACTAGCGTCGCTGAAATCAATATTAAAAGCATTACCGATCAACTATCGGCACTGATGTACGAATTTCCGTTTCGGGTGCCTGCTTACTATGCGCTGATTATTCGATCGCTCGTCACGCTTGAAGGCATTGCTATCAATGTTGATCCCGATTTCAAAGTGCTGAGCAAGGCGTATCCTTACGTTGCCAAGCGGTTGCTAACCGATCCGGCTCCCGAACTGCGGGCATCGTTGCGTGACCTTCTATTTAAGGACGGCAGCTTTCGTTGGAATCGGCTGGAAAACCTGCTGCGAAATGCTCGTGACAGCAGCGATTACGATCTGAGCCAGGTGGTTGATCAGACGTTAGACTATTTATTCTCTGAACGGGGTGAGCTGATTCGTCACCAAATTGTGGAAGAAGTTGTCAAAGGGTTGGACACTGTAGGCAGCAACGCCTTGAACAGCATCCGCTATAGTTTCGCCGAGCGTATTGGTCTTACGGTCAACCAGACAAGGGTAGCCCCAACCGAGAGCCAGCAAACGCTGGAGCAGGTAAAGCGCATTTGGGGTATCTTGCGTGAAACGCAGGGCTTTGACCCAACAAAGTTATTGCCAGCGATTCCAAAGCTACTCTTCAAACCAGAAGCGCACCGCATGGGGCAGCAAATTGCTGAGGGTTTGGCACAACGCGCGATCGCTCGCTTCATTCGAGAATTCCTTCTCAACGAAGAGATTGAGCGCGATCGCCGTCCCGTTATTCAACCCCGACTCAACCCTGCCCGCTAACGCGTTTAAAAAGAGCGCCTTAGAGAGAAAGCGCAAGAAACGGGTGGCGCAAAACACACTGCTGCCGATACATTGAGGGAGTTCGCGATCGTCATAGAGACGGGCATTATGAACTCCCCAACAGATGCTATTACCCGCGCTAGTGATGGCGATAGTAAAACCTACGAGCGCATTGCAGCCGCGATCACGTTCATGCGGCAGAACTATCTACACCAGCCCGACTTAGAAACTGTTGCCCGACATGTCCATCTCAGCGAATACCATTTTCAGCGCGTCTTTACCCGGTGGGCAGGCATTAGCCCGAAGCGTTTTTTGCAATACCTCACAGTCGAATACGCTAAAGCAAAAATCGCTGAGACAAAAAGTCTTTTGGAGTTGACACTAGAGGTTGGACTATCTAGCTCAGGGCGTTTGCACGACCTCTTTGTGACGCTAGAAGCGATGTCACCTGGTGAGTTTAAGGCAAGCGGTGGGGGAACGCAGATTTGGTATGGCGTGCATGAGACGCCTTTCGGTGCGTGCCTCCTTGCAACGACAGCACGAGGGATTTGTGATCTTCACTTTTTTGATGCAGCGGATCAAGAAGCGACGGAACAGGCTCTGTATACTAAATGGAGCAAGACGGAACTGATTCGCGATCAAAACGCAGCCAGGGAAATTAGCGATCGCCTTTTCAAACCAGGCAACCGTTCCTCCTTCGTGCTTCACGTACAGGGCACTAACTTTCAGATTCAAGTCTGGCGTGCGCTTTTAAGACTTCCGTTTGGTAGTATGACAACCTACCAGGGGTTAGCAAACTCAATGGGAAGACCCACGGCGGCTAGAGCAGTAGGGAGCGCGATCGGCAGTAATGCGATCGGGTATTTAATTCCTTGCCATCGAGTGATCCGAGCATCGGGCGCGATCGGCGGCTATCGGTGGGGCTTAGAGCGGAAAGCTGCCCTTCTGGGTTGGGAAGCAAGCCTCACTAACAACTCGGCACACGAATTGCCATGAGCCTTAGATTTACAACCCCTTACAAGACAAGCATCTTAGCTTTTTCAAGCTAGAGCAGCTCAAACCACCGTTTTCGACTCCGCTCAAATCAAAGCTTTCGGAGTGCTGAACGCAGTCGAAGCAACATCCCAGAGGTCGTAGCCCTGTAGTAACAAACATTCCGGGTTAATAATTAGTTGCTATAGCAATCCTATCTGAGCCGTAAGAATCAGCTCTTCAGATCCCCGACTTTTTGGAAAAGTCGGGGATCTTTTGCTTATAAATAAAATAATTTGAGATCGCTATATGCATCCGCTACTGTTGCTTTAAGCACTGTTTAATTGTCTCAAGTACTGAGAGAGAAAGACTCTCTAAGTCGTAACCACCCTCCAAGCCAAAAAGCACTTTAGGTGTAATCTCTAAAGAATAACTAGTTAGCTCGGCATAGTCTTGAGGTTGCAGATTGATTTTAGAGAGCAAATCGACTTGATTTGCGTCATAGCCTGCACTAACGATGAGAAGATCAGGGTCAAAGTTCTGGAAAAAGGGTAAAACCTCCTCTTCAAACAACTGACGATAATCCTGTATGGTGCTGCCAGGAGCGATCGGAAGATTCAACACATTGTTAAATTTGCCGTGCTCATCAGGTGCTCCTGTATGGGGATAGCCAGGTGATTGGTGAATCGAACAGAAAGCAATGTTAGGAAGATTTTCTATAGCTAGCTGCGTTCCGTTACCATGATGTGCATCCCAGTCCAAGATTCCAATTCGCTGGATTCCTTTTGACTGAGAATAAATTGCTGCGATCGCTGCATTACAGAAAATACAGAAGCCCATGCCTTCATTTCTAAGGGCGTGATGTCCTGGCGGTCTAGCCAGAATGAAAGCTGGTTTTTGTGACTGCCAAACAGTATCAACTCCATCTAACCAAGCATTTACAGCCAGGCAAGCAACATCAAAGCTGTGAGGAGAGATTTGGGTTGACTCAAAACATCCCCAACCTCTTTCAGCGTAAGCACGAACTTCTTCAATATAGGCGGTAGCATGAATTTGTTCAATTGCCTTGATTACATCTCTTGATGTAGAAGGCTCCACCCATTGGATCTTATCGGCTACCGTTGAAGATCTTAACCGATAGACAATAGCAGTCAGACGTTCTGGTTGTTCAGGGTGCATATACCCTGTTTCATGCTGAAGAAATTTGTCCGAGTAAACAATAGTAAGCATTGAAAAACAGAGTTTTTATTTACTCTTTCTAAGCTTAAGTTTATAGACTCAATCGTTAATTAGAGGGATTGCTTTGAGACTTATGCTGAGATGTGAGCGTCTCCATCGCCTTCTTTTCACGCTTAAGCTTCTCCTCCATATCTTGGATTTGCTCTTTACGCGCTTCGAGTTCCAGAGCACGGCGATCGAGTTCCTGGCTTTGCAGGGTCAGTGATTGACGCCATTGCTCAGCCCGTTCTGTCTCTTGCTGCAAAAATGCTGGCGTAATGCCACTGACAAGAAACTTTTGCAAAATATCCAGCACCCAGTCTTTAGCATTGTTGACAGTCAACACCTGGCGAGTTGGAGTCAATTCTACCAATACGAGCAGCCCCTCACTGAAGTTTGCTGCTTCTGTCGAGAGAACGGTGTCCTCTTCAACCAGAACTGTCCAAGCGTTCTCAGACTTCTGGCGTGCTAGTAGCTGTAGCCCTGCCTTACCCAAAATCCCCTTCTTTTGTACCTGAGCCAGATACAGCATTCCCTATCTCTGCCTTGGTTGTATTAGAGTAACCCTATGTGTTCTCGTTCAGCTCTTCAAGAGGGGGGCAAACAGCTTGCGGATGCGTTTTGAGCTTAGATTTCGACTGGATCTGCGTTGAAACGATTAGCTCTTGAGGCAAGTATAACCTTTCTCGCCCCAGGATTTTGTTTGAATAAACGCGATCCTTAATTGAATCTAACGTCACTGCAACTAGTGAAAGCCTTTTTACATCCGTTTTGTAACCATTGCAGGCTGCTTGCCCCGCGATCGCAGCATTAAAAGACGAGCGACTTAAAAGGTGGCAAGTCGATCGCGCAAAATCTCTGCTTGCTTCTCGGCTTCTGTCAGCGTTGCCCGTGCACTCTCTACGACATCCGCTGGCGCTTTGTTGACGAAACCAGGATTGCCAAGCCGACCCGATAGAGCCTGGATCTCAGCCTCGACCTTTTTAAGGTCGCGTTCTAGCTTGGTACGTTGCGCCTTTAGATCAACCACGCCTGCTAGGGGAATGAGTACCTGAACTGTGCCAACCACGCCTGCGATCGTTTGTTCTGGCAGTCGGTCAGTCTGTGCAGAGACATCTGCCAAATTAGCTTGAGTATCGAGCGCAATTACAGGACGGCGCTTTTGCAAAACCTCAAAGAGGATAAGCGGCAGCGCGAATACTAGCCCAATCAGAAAAATGTAGGGCAGCAGCAACACGAATGGCACTAATATCGTCCAATCGAATTGTCCTACGTCAGAAGAATCTGGTTTTGTGGCGGTAATCCGAGCTTTTGCTGTCCCAACAATCGTCAGCGTTTCCACTTTCCCCAGGTCTTTGATGTAAGCCTGTCCCGCTGTGAGGATTTGCTGTTCACGATCGCTCTCGGTTTGCAAGATGGCGGACACTTTCACCGCTGGCTTGATCTCGGCTTCAGCGCGTAAATTACGAATGGTGCGAATCGTGCCAATAAGCAAGTCAAACTGCTGCTCCAGTTCGGTATCGATTAAATTAGCATCTGGTTCTGGGTAGGGTTGCAGCGCCAGATAGCGATCGTCGCCTGCTTGAGTTAATGTGTGCCAGATCTCCTCGGTAATGTGTGGCGTGAAGGGATGGAGCAATTTGAGAATTCCTTCTAGGACGAAAACCAGCACGTGTTGAACGGTCTGTTGGGATTCAGCATCATCACCTTGCAAACGAGGTTTGACCAGTTCGATATACCAGTCGCAGAAGTCACCCCAGATGAATTCGTACAAACCCTTTGCAGCTTCTCCTAAACCGAAGCTGTCGATTTGGTCGCGGGTTTGCTGAGTGACCTGGTGGAAACGGGAGAGAATCCAGCGATCGGCAAGTTGGAGTGAGGAGAGAGGGGAGAGGAGAGAGGGGAGAGAAGATAGCTTCTCCCGATCTCCCAAATTCATGAGAACGAAGCGGGAGGCATTCCACAGTTTGTTTGTGAAGTTGCGGGAGGCTTCGACAGTGGCGGATTCGTCGGTTTTGCGGTTGTATTCCAGGCGAATATCCTGCCCTGCGCCTGCAACTTCGCGGATCAGCGTGTAGCGGAGGGCATCGGTGCCGTATTTGTTGATGAGCAAAAGTGGATCGATGCCGTTGTTGGACGACTTGGACATCTTCTTGTTGTTTTCGTCTCGCACCAGACCGTGGATATAAACAGTCTGGAAGGGCATTTGTCCGGTGAAGTGCCCTGCCATCATGGTCATGCGGGCGACCCAGAAGAAGATAATGTCGAAACCTGTCACTAGCGTAGTGGTGGGATAGTAACGCGCCAGATCTGCCGTTTGTTCAGGCCAACCGAGCGTGGAGAAGGGCCACAAGCCAGACGAAAACCAGGTGTCGAGTACGTCAGGATCTTGCACCAACTGTACGTCGGCACCAAATTGGGCGATCGCCTTCTCTTTCGCTTCCGCCTCATTCCGTGCGACCACAAACGGCGTATCGTCTGTAATTTCGCCGCCCGTTTCATTCACCGCATACCAGGCAGGAATTTGATGACCCCACCAGAGTTGCCGCGAGATGCACCAATCGCGCAGGCTGACGAGCCAATCGCGGTACACTTTTGTCCAGCGATCGGGCACAAAGGCAGGCGAATGCTGCTGATCCAGAAAGTCCAGCGTCTGGTCTGCCATCGGTCGAATTTTGACAAACCATTGAGTGGAGAGCAACGGCTCGACGGGGACTTTACCGCGATCGCTGTAAGGCACCGTGTGCTTATAGTCCTCGATTTTGACCAGGAAACCCTCAGCCTCCAACTGCGCGACCACATTCTTACGTGCCACAAAGCGATCCTGTCCCTGAAATGCGCCTGCATTCTCGTTCAGGCTCCCGTCTTTGTTCATGATGTTAATGAACGGCAGGTTGTGGCGCTTGCCCATCTCAAAGTCGTTGAGGTCATGAGCAGGCGTCACTTTTACGCAGCCCGTCCCAAAAGCGGAATCTACGTACTCATCCGCAATGATGGGAATCTGCCGACCTACAAGGGGTAGCGTCAGCGTTTTGCCAACAAAAGCCTTGTAGCGATCGTCATTGGGATTTACCGCTACAGCCGTATCGCCCAGCATCGTCTCCGGTCGTGTGGTTGCCACTTCCACAAAGCCAGACCCATCGGTCAGCGGATAGCGGAAGTGCCACAGGTGACCGTTCACTTCCTGGTTTTCGACTTCGGTATCCGACACAGCCGATTGCGTGGCGGGGCACCAGTTGACGAGATATTCGCCGCGATAGATTAGCTTCTCGTCGTAGAGCTTGACAAACGCTTCCACCACTGCTTCGGACAACCCCTCGTCCAACGTGAACCGTTCCCGCGACCAGTCCACCGACAGCCCCAAACGGCGAAGTTGACCGACGATCGTGCCGCCTGATTCTTCTTTCCACTCCCAGGCCCGTTCCAGATACGCCTCGCGTCCCACATCCTGCCGCTTCTTGCGCTGCGCCTTCAGTTCCTTATCCAGAATGGCGCTGACGGCAATGCTGGCGTGATCGGTGCCCGGTAGCCAGAGGGTGTTGCGCCCCAGCATCCGGTGGTAGCGCACCAGCACATCAATTAAGGAATGCTCAAAGGCGTGACCCATGTGCAAGCTGCCTGTCACATTGGGCGGCGGAATGACGATGCAGTAGGGTTCGCCAGGATGGTTGGGGTCAGCTTTGAAGACCGCGTTGGCTTCCCATAATTGCTGCCACTTGGCTTCGGCGGTTGCGGGATCGTATTGGCTGGGCAAATTGGGGGTGGCGGCAGTCATGAGAAAAGCGTGTGTATTTAACTTTGATACATTCTGCCACGATGCGCGGTTGGGATGCGAATGGGATGGCGCGATCGCCGGGTGG
>JBBSHC010000004.1:0-17562 GCA_038253425.1 Leptolyngbyales cyanobacterium
AATCCCTATGACGTTTAAACTGCGTTTGACAGCGCGCATCATTCGCCTGATCAGTTTGTTTTTGGCCGCTCTTGCTTTGACCAGCTTTGCCGCTGCCATTCAGGTACAGGCGCAATGGCATTTCCAGCTTACTTTGGGCAAAACTGGGATGCCTTGGAAGACTGCCTGACTGATCTGGAGTGGCTAACGAGCGATCGCGTGATTTTGCTCTACGAACAACCCGAAGTCTTTGCCCAGCATGACCCTGCTGAGTGGGAGATTGCTCTGGATATTCTGCGATCGACAGTTGAGTACTGGCATGAGCGCGATCGTCCCCTCTACATCTTGTTCCAAGGAAACCACACTGATTTAGTCGGCTTGAAGGCGCTTTAAATGCCTCATACTGGATGGCTGGACTGCTCAACCTCGATCGACTTGGAACAGGTTGTGTAAGCGAGGAGTCTAACTAAGACAGGTTCACGGCTGACTTGGGTATACTGAGGAGTCCGAACGTTGATCGTTTATCGCTAGTTGCAATACCATGACGTGCCCCCAACTGAAGCAAACCATTTCAGGCAATCCATTCAACAAATCGCATCGGCGACCGTTGAACAAGGAGTTGGATTTACTGCTGCTTGCAGGGTGCTCCTGTCTGCTGACTCTCCTGCACCACCCCATTAGCGAAGCACTTCAGGCTCAATCGGCGGTTCGTAACGTACCTGTAGAAGCATCGACGTCAACGGGGCAAAGCTCGACCAAGCTGGCAAGCCAATTCTCTCTCACCCTGCCGCCAGAACGAAAGAAGGTCAAGTTGGTAAAGGACGCCTAACGATTTGACTTGAATCCTCTCTGTGTTTTAGAGCTTGTCCAGTAGAGCGTGTCAGCAAAAGAATTGTACGGCTTGAAATTAGCGGTCAGCTTTCAGCCGTCAGCTACTTGCTTTTGCAGGCTCCTGACTCTTTAAGCCTTGAGTCTTGATTTCAAAACAGATGTGGCGCTAGAGAGTCTTGAAGTACTTTTGCCTTTTAACTTTTGCCTTCCAACCCAATTTCCAACGGCTACATGACTTAACCACTATTCCTGATTGCCATGCGTAGGGCAGGGTGGTGCCGAAAGGGAGCGATCGAGCCAGCCGATTGCTTGCTGTAGTCTGGGTAAAGCTTCCTGAGGTTGGTCTTTTAGCAAAAACACGAGTGCAGCGGCGGCTTGTTCACCAGCACGGGCTTTGCGGTTAGACTTAAGGCGATGCCAATCCCGTTCAGCGATCGCCAATTTTGCTAACAGGGCTTGAGCAAGCTCTTCTGCACTAAAATCTGCCGCACTAGACGGGTGCGCTGCATCGGGAAGCATCGTGTGAATAGAAGGTTCGGGCATAGGTTTGTGGCGATCGCGGGAATAATCAAGGGTACCTCTACTCTACTACTGCTGTTATGACACTGCCTCAAGAGCCATCGACTGATTCGGCATCAAACTCAGATGATGTCTCTCTAGCAGAACGCACGTTTGAGCAGGAATTGACAGACATTGAGCGATCGCTCCTTGAACTGAAAGAGCGCTACAGCCAGGTACAGCGAGATGAACAACTCCAGGCACAGCTTCAAGAACGCCAAGCGCAGGTCAAACAAGCACTTCAGCAGACGCGATTGACCACCCTCAAAGTCGAGCTAAAACAAATCCAGGAAAAACTGGATGAACTGGAAGTCAACCTCGAAAGCCGTTTGTTTTCCTGGGGTAGCCTCCGCGAACCTTTCTGGCAAGTCATTCGGTTTGGTGGAGTTGGTGTGGTTATTGGTTGGTTGCTTGCGTTTGCGGTACTGCAACAACCTAAACCCGTTCCATCCGCACCCGCTACAAATCCAGCTTCACAAGTTCCCCGACCATAAGCCCACTACACTTCCAACTACACTTCCAACTACGATTCCAACTACATTAGCCCGATCGCGTGGAGTGGACCTCTGCCCAGAAAGATTTCCAGCAACACGGCAAGAATGCCAATCATGGCGAGGCGACCATTCCACACTTCCGCCGAAATCGTCATACCCCATTCCCACCGCTCCGGCGGGTACATCTTCACCTGCTTCTCTGGATGCATCACTTCAGCCAACTTCATCGGCGGTGCATTGAGGGTTTCTACAACCAGGTTTGCCAAGTCGTCAATAAAACCAGGATGGGTGTTGAGAGCAGGGACGCGATGGAAGTTCTCAATGCCGGACTCTTCTGCTAGTTCCCGGTACTCCATGTCGATTTCTTGCAGCGTTTCGATGTGTTCCGACACAAAGCTGATGGGCACAACCGCCAGATCTTTCACGCCCTGTGCTGCCAGTTCTTTGAGCGCATCATCTGTATAAGGCTGGAGCCATTCCACCGGACCAACCCGGCTCTGGTATGCCAGGACATGTGGATTCGGTCGGTTTAACGTCTGCATGATGAGCGCTGTACAGGCTTCAATTTCACGCTGATATGGATCGCCCGCTTCTTCTACATAGCTAACGGGCACCCCATGCGCGCTAAAGAAAATATGCACTTTCTCCGGCTCGGCAAATTGATCTAGCTCTTTGGCAATTAGATCTGCCATTGCTTGCAGATACCCCGGTCGATCGTACCAGGAGGGAATGACGGTGTAGTCGATTTGCGCCAAACTGGGGTCTTCCTTCCAAATTTGCTCTAGCAAACGGAAGCTAGAACCACTGGTGCTGATGGAAAAGTGAGGATATAGCGGCAAGATCACCAGTCGATCGACCTGATCACGCTTGATCCGAGCGATCGCTTCTTCGGTGTAAGGATGCCAATAGCGCATACCTACGTAGACGCTGGCATCATGCCCTTTTTGCTGAAGCTGTACCTGAAGTGCCTGAGCCTGTTCGTCTGTGATGCGTCGTAGCGGTGAACCACCGCCAATTTGCCGATAGTTTTCCTGAGATTTTTTTGCCCGTGTGGTCGAAATTAACCACGCAAGCGGACGCTGCAACCAGGGAAAAGGGAGCCGAATAATCTCTGGATCGGAAAACAGGTTGAACAAAAAGGGACGAACATCCTCCAAATGGTCCGGTCCGCCCAGGTTTAGCAGCAATACCCCAAATCGACCCATAACGGCTATAGCTTTCTTTTGCACTCAGGTTTGTAACTGATTTTAACCTTATGTATGGGGAAAGGGAGACCGGCTAAATCCGGTATTGAGCATTTTCCTTAAAATTTGTCGCTAATTGACTTGATAGAAGACGCAAAAAATAGTAAACGGAGCGCGATCGCTGAATAAATCACCAGTTCATCAAGACAAGCGCCACCTGAACATCACTGACCGTTGCTTGAGAAAGGATGAAACCTTTCTAAGGAGAGTCAAAATTCTATCAATTGAAATAAAACTTGCTTCACTCGCGCAGGCAGTTTTGTGCGCTGCAACTTCAGCCGCCAAAGCGATCCAAACAACTTTTAACCATTCCCTGATCGCTTGTTACAAAGGCTAAAAAAGTGGGCACATTGAGGGTGGACAGATTGAAAACTGGCAAACGCAGACTCGCGGTCGCGATCGCCTAACTAGTAAGCTTGCTTCAGCAACAAACAAGATGCTCTGAGCCATTAAGCCCCGCACTACCACTTCTATTAAGCTCTTTGCATCGGTGCCTACCAGTTTGATCCCGTAAATTTACCCCGTGTACGTTAAAACACTTTTCTGCCTAGCTGTGATGTGTCGTGTAGACTGCTCTCGAAGCAAGCCTCTCTAGAAGCATTGAACCATTTGACTGCCATAAAGCTGATGGAGTTCCCCCCGACTCAATGAACGGCATCACATCAGTTTCAATCAAGGGATTGGTCAACGGCTGAATTTGACCGCTCAAACGTTAAGCAGCCTCTTACTTAACTTTTCCTTACCCAAACATATTAAGCCTGTGTGCTGAGTACTCGTACTTGAGCGACAGTAGCTGCTGTCGTGCAGCATCAATTTGACCATTTGAACCAGGGTGCAATGACCAAGGGCTCCTCATGCCCGTTTGACTGTAACAGCAAGGCACTACTGCCAACCCAACGCACTCTAGAGGATTTTTGAATGGCTACCATTACAGTCACCAATACAAACGATAGCGGCGCTGGATCGCTAAGGACTGCGATCGCTACTGCTCAGACTAGCGATACAATCAGCTTTGCTTCGACTCTGGCAAACAAAACGATCACGTTAACGAGTGGACACCTCGAAATTAGTCGAACGCTGACTATTGATGGTACAGGGGCGTCCAACCTGATGATTAGTGGCAATAGCGCCAGTCGAGCGTTTTACGTTCCCAGAAGCGGTAATGCAACCTTCAAAAATCTCACGATCGCGAATGGTCGCACGACGGGTAGCGGTGGTGGCATTCTGGCGAGCGACTACAGCAACTTAACGGTGGTTAACTGTCGGTTTAACGGCAATGCCGCTGGGGTTGGTGGTGCAATCAGCATTGGTTATGGCGCGAATGCAGCCGTTGTTAATAGTCAGTTCGATCGCAATGATGGCACGTTAACTAAATCAGGTTTCAGTGCGGGAGCGATCGCTACAAATGGCTCTAGCGTGCTAACAGTGCGCGGATCGCAGTTTACAAATAACCGTGGAATCAATGGTGGCGCGGTCTATAGCCTGCTCGGTTCGTTGACGATCGAGGATTCTACCTTTCTTCAGAACAGTGCCGCTGGTGGCATTGGTGGCGGTGCCGTTTTTACCGATGGTGCGAATCCCGTCGGACCTGGCTCTAATTTAAGTGGTACAAGCGTGAGCGGTACGATCGCTATTCGTCGCAGTCGCTTTGAGGGAAACCAGGCGCAGGGAGAAGGCGGAGCGCTAATGCTCTATGCGTACGGTCCCGATAAGCTCATCGTCGAAGACAGCAGGATTGTTGGCAACTCAGTCACATCCAACGGTCAATCTGCACGCGGTGGTGGCATTCGTAGCACCAGTAATCTAACGCTGCGGAACGTTACCGTTGCTAATAACACAGCGCTGAAACAAGGGGGCGGACTTTGGATCGATGGCTCACTGCCAGTCAACATCATTAACAGCACCTTTTCAGGCAATAAAGCGACTGACGATGCGGGTGGAGCGATGTTCTTAAACACTACCAAAGATACTCCCGTCAACATCAAAAACTCCACGATCGCCAACAATACAGCCGGACGTGCTTCGGGTGCCCTGTGGCTGAACAGTTCTACGCAAGCGGTGACTTTAACGAATGCGATCGTGGCAAACAATACAGCAGGCGATCCCTTCCAGCAGCAAATAGGCTATGCACCCCGCGATGGTGGCGGCAACATTGAGTTTCCAGCGCCTGCCTATGGCAATCGGCGAGTGGCAGCGGGAAGCCGTACCGTTGACCCGCTGCTCGGTGCACTGCAAACCCTCAATGGAGTGCTCATCCACCCGTTGCTAATCGGTAGTCCCGCAATTAATACGGGCGTCACTGGCGCACCCACCATTGATGAACGCGGCTTCTTACGTGACGCAAAGCCCGATGTTGGAGCGGTTGAGTTTGGCAGTATCACTCGTCTGGCCGCCTCTCTCCAGCTTCAGATAAACGATACCACTGGGTTGGAGGGTAACAGCGGCGGTACAACTGACGAAGTTTTCACAGTTTCGCTATCAGCTCCTAGTAGCCAGTTGGTGACAGTAAACTACGCCACGGCTGATGGCAATGCAAAGGCTGGCGCTGATTATTTTTCCCGGTCTGGGCAACTCACCTTTAACCCTGGCGAAACGAGTAAGGCAATTCGGGTGCCAATTGTTGGCGATACCATTCCTGAAGTCAGCGAGGTGTTTTATGTCAATTTGAGCAGTGCGATCGGTGCCAGTATTGCGGATGGACAAGGTATGGGCATTATTCCCACAGACGACGGGTTGCCTCCCTCTCTCTCGATCAATGACGTGAGCATCACCGAACCCAGTAGCGGTACAACAAATGCGGCGTTTACAGTCAAGCTCTCCAGCGCGGGCAAGGGCAAGATTACAGTCAAGTACGCAACAGCAAACAATACAGCGATCGCGGGACAAGATTATGCGGCTACTAGCGGTACACTCACCTTTAACCCTGGCGAACTCACAAAAACAATTGCGGTTGCAGTGAACAGCGATAGCCTTGCCGAGGCGGATGAGACGTTTTTCGTCAACCTGAGCTATCCTAACGATGCCGGAATCAGTGATAGCAAGGGTCTTGGCACTATCAAAAATACCACTGCCCTTGTGCAAAGCTTTAGCACGACTAGCCTAGCTCAAGCGGCACCAACGACCCTGACCCAACCTAATGGAGCAGGCAGTAAGTGGTTCGCACAGGATTTAGTGCCGTCAAGTGGGTTAGGAGGCACAAAAAACGTAGCACTCTCGACCATGCCTGTCCCCATTTTTCGACCCGCGATCGGCAGTAGCTGGACATAAAATCCTCACCTTGGGCTGGCAGTCAGCGATCGCCCCGTATGCTGCCAGCCAAAAACGGCAACCTGCCATCTAAAATGAGGAACATCTGCTTTCCCTCAGCCGCTCTTATAGCGCGATGCCATGACTGATGCCAACGCCGCGATCGATGCCCGTCTTACCCAAACCAATCAGCGCTTGAAAGCGGCACAGATGGGGTTTCAAATTGAGCGACGCGGGCAGAAGCTCAGTCTACGGGGGATGCTGCCGCCGCGTCCCGGTAGTCTACGGCTGAAACCCGCGCAACAGCGGTTAACTCTAGGCTTGCCAGCTACCGTTGCAGGGCTAAAGCAAGCCGAACAAGCGGTGAAGGTCATTGCGGCACAGCTCATTCAAAAAACCTTTGACTGGCGCAACTACGATAACGGCATGGGCTGGGGACGGCTCGACCAACTGGGGTTAGCGCAACAGGTGCAGGCATTTGAGCAGGCATTCTTTGCCGATCGCCCACAATCAAGCCATGCAGCCTCCGCGAAGACAACCTGGGAAACAGCCTACGCGCCGTATTTAAAGAAGCTGACAGCGATCGCTCAAACCAACGCCCAACTTAGTCTAGTCGAAGCCATTTACGCCACCGTTCGTGCCACGGAAGCCAATTCTCGTAGTCGTCAGATTTGCTGCACAGCCCTGAGCGCGTTCGCGTCCTTTCTCAACGTGGAGCTGCCACTAGACCTGAAATCCTTTTGGGGTGTCTATGGCAGCAGCCAGACTCAAGCCCGCGAGTTGCCGTCTGATGGCTTGATTGCGACAACCTGGGAAAGCATCCCCAACCCAGGGTGGCAATTTGTTTATGCAGTTATGGCAACCTACGGCTTAAGAAACCACGAAGTCTTTTTCTGCGACTACTCCGCACTCCTCGAGGGCAAGCCCGAAGCCACCATCCGCGTACTCAACACCACCAAAACTGGTACCCATGAGGTATGGCCCTTTTACCCAGAATGGGTCGAGCAATTTAACCTGCATCACATTCAGTTACCAACTATTCAAACCGATCTCTCGCAAACAACTCTCCAGCGCATTGGGCAACGCGTCACGTCCCAATTTCGTCGTTACGGGCTATCCTTCTCACCTTACAATTTGCGTCATGCCTGGGCAGTTCGCACGATCCACTTTGGCTTGCCTGATACTGTCGCCGCTCGAATGATGGGACACTCCGTTGCTGTTCATACCCGCACCTATCACCAGTGGATTACCCATCGTGACCAGCAGCAAGCCGTAGAAACGGCACTTCGCCGGAGTCAATTGACCGCACCAGGATTGGAGAATTTTTGAATTTTAAGTTGTGAGTTTTGAGTTAGATTCGTTCACGTAAAACCTATTAAGTCTCTATATGTGCAAGTATTTCGGCTTTGCAGGAGTCCAACTATAGCTATGGCAACGATTCTTAGAGACTGGAGTTACCAGTATCAGTGGCTCTATGATGGCTTTTCGCGGTTGGCGGCGTTGAGTGTTGGGGGAGAACGGCGGTTTCGGCAACTGGCGTTGGAGGGGGTGACGATCGCACCAGAAACCCATGTGCTTGATTTGTGCTGTGGTAGTGGGCAGGCGACGAAGTTTTTAGTAGCGCGATCGCGCCATGTCACAGGGTTAGATGCTTCACCGCTGTCGTTGCGCCGTGCCCGTCAGAACGTGCCGCAGGCAGAGTATAGCGAAGCCTTTGCTGAAGCAATGCCCTTTGCCGACGGTCAGTTTGATCTCGTCCACACCAGTGTGGCACTACACGAAATGGAGCCATCTCAGCTTCAACAGATTCTTGGCGAAGTCTACCGTGTGCTGCAACCGGGCGGCTATTTTACCCTGGTCGATTTTCATCAGCCGACCAATCCGCTCTTTGTGCCGGGACTTTCGCTTTTTCTGCTCCTGTTTGAAACCGAGACTGCCTGGACACTCATTCGCAGCGATTTGGCTGCACAACTGAGCGCAATTGGCTTTCAAGTTGTCAAACAAACGTTACATGCAGGTGGCAGCCTCCAGGTAATTCAAGCAAAGAAAGTAATCTAACCCCACTTTGTTAAGAGACGGAGCAGTAATCTGAGTAACGCGATCGCCAAAGGTATTAGATTCAGTGTCGCCTTGCACTAGCGCTTTGCCAACGTTCAATACGCCTGGAATGCTTAGGGACTCATAATCTTAGCTTTGAAATTCACAATGTAAGCCTCGACGAACCACTAGGACTTGCTGCGAGGGAATAAATAGTTGATAGTTAAAGCGCCTGATGCCACAAGAACAACGATCATAAGAAGTGCTAACGGTAAAGAGAGCATGGCGGATCACATCACTGTTACTAACCATTACCCTAACGACCTCGTTTGACAGACCTGTGACTGTCTCATCTCAAGGCGTTGACAGCGGCGATCGTGGCAACAGCGCTGCATCAAACGATCGACACAAACAAGAGCGCAAATGAGACAAGTCAGTAAGGATCAGTAAGTCTAGGTTGCGCGATCGCTGGTGCGTCTGCCTTTTTTGTACGGCTGCATTCAATCCTCAGAACAGTTTTGGGAGCCTTTAAAAGAGCGGTGAATCAGACGACAGGGCCAAAGGAAAGCACCACAGACACTAACAGTAGCGATCGCAGCAAAAACTTGCCATTTTTCTTGCGATGGAGTCGGGGAGGCAGATGTATCGTCTTTACGATCGCCAAATTTCAGCGATGAGTGCGCTAGCTGGTTGGCTGCATTCACACCTTCGATCGCAGCTCCGATCGCATATGCCACCAAGGCAATGCCTAACCAGTCAGTCATAAGTCTATGCCCTTGAGCAGTGGGCAATAAAGCGTGTGTGAGTCAGAGAGTCTCAGCGTTAGTGACTTCCCACTTTAACCGATTGCCGATCTTCGGCAATATCGCGAATCAACGGTAATTTTGATTCAATGTAAGTATTAAGGCTGTTAGCTGCTTGAGCGTCGATCGACTGCTGAGCTTTAAACCGTTTTAAAAGGAGTTGCACCAGATCAGTATCTTCAAATTGAAGGAGGGTACTGACTTGAGTGGACTCTACCAAAGCCCAAAGCTGTCGCATCATGCTGGGAGTAACCATACAATGTTAGCCTCTTAAGCTTTTCTTTATATTTACACGGTTTTTCGATTTGCGCTCAGTTTCAGGCTCAAGCTTCATGGATCGACCTTTGTATAGCTGCCGACACAGAGCTTAGGACACTGGGATCAAAGGGGGTGTGGGGGCAATGCCCCCAGCCAGGGGTTTCACCCCTGCACCCCGTCCTCACCAGAATGGCTATAGCTATAAAAGAGTAAAGGAGTGAAGCAGACAGGTACAAGGAACTAACAACGATTTGCAGTCGAACCACTACTATGCTTGACGGGAGGGAGTGTAAATCAATTAAGTCTTGCATATTACGAATGCTTCCAGGTTAACCAGGATCAACGTTGCTTGTATCTGCCAGGCGTATGAGATGCTCTAGCGACTGCACCAAAAGGGTGCGATTGAGCACGTGATAAACCGTCTGCCCTTCTCTACGTTTCTCGACCAGCCCTGCTTCTGCCAGGTTTTTGGTGTGGTGGCAGGCAAGCGACAGGCTGATATTTAACCGTTCAGCCAGCAGGGAGCTGCTCATTTCCTTACAGCCTGCCAGTAACTCAACCATCTGTAACCGCGTTGGGTCGGCGAGCGCCATGAAGATCTTTGCTTGTTGGTGATAAGTCGTGTGACCAGCCATAGTCGCAGCATAGCGATCGCTCATACAACTGTCAAATAGTCAAATGAGTATTTGATTTTTCCGGCAAGCTTTGTTAAGGTCTACTCGAATCGGCAAATAATCGTTGGTTTTGGTATGCGCCCCTCTCTTGTTTGGATCATGGCGATCGCCTGTGGCACAACCGTCGCTAACCTGTATTACAACCAGCCGTTGTTGGCGATCATGGCTCAAAACCTACGGGTTACTCCTCAAGCAGCCGGGCTGATCCCCATGCTGACGCAGATTGGCTACGCTTTGGGGATTTTGCTTTTTGTTCCTCTAGGCGACTTGTTAGAGCGACGCAAACTCATTGTTGTGATGTTGGGCTTCACAACGTTGGCACTAGGTTTTGCGGCTGTATCACCAAGCTTGACCTGGCTGCTTGCTGCCAGTTTTGCGATCGGGGTGAGCGCGATCGCGGCTCACATCCTAATTCCCTTTGCTGCCCAACTTACTAATCTAGCCGAGCGCGGCAAAGTGATTGGTACCATCATGAGCGGGCTGTTAATTGGCATTCTGGCAGCACGAACCGTCAGTGGTTTTGTCGGTGCAGCTTTAGGTTGGAGAGCGATGTACTGGATTGCCAGTGGCTTGACGCTGGTTCTGGCAGTTGTACTTTGGCGGGTGCTGCCTCAAAGTCAGCCAGCGCTACAAACGTCTTATAAGGGCTTGATGGGGTCTCTCTTTCGTATCGTACGCGAACAGCCCGTTCTGCGAGAAGTGTCTGCTGTGGGTGCGCTATCCTTCGGAGCGTTCAGTGCCTTCTGGAGTACGCTGGTATTTTTGCTGGAGCAACCGCCCTACCATTACGGTAGCGATGTAACTGGGCTGTTTGGGTTGGTGGGCATTGTAGGGGCTGCTGCCGCTCCGGTGGTTGGCAAGATGGCAGACCGCAGCAGCCCACGACTCACCGCACAGATTGGCGTTGCCATTACGATGCTCTCTTTTTTAATCGCTTGGGCGTTGGGGCATCAGTTGGGGGGGCTGATTGTGGGCGTTATTTTGCTCGATCTGGGCATACAAACCACTCAAATCTCTAACCAGGCGCGGATTTACAGCTTGCCAGCCATCATTCACAGCCGCTTGAACGCGATTTACATCATGTTCTACTTTGTTGGTGGAGCGATCGGATCGTTTGCAGGTGCATATGGCTGGAGCCACTGGCAATGGCAGGGCGTTTGTGGGCTGAGTTTGCTGATGCTGGCAGGTGCCTTGATCGTGTTTCTTAAGGGACAGCGCGATCGACGCCTTTGGACAGTGCCGACTAAGTAGGAGTAGGGAGAGCAGGGGGAGTAGGGGGAAGCGCTGACAGTAAAAAATTAAAAGAAAAAGGCGTTGGCCCAAAAAATGCTGTGTTTAGCAACAGTTTGATTTAGCGATAGTGTAAACAGAGGGGACGCTCATGAGTGACGTTATTGGTTTTGTGGGACTTGGCAACATGGGGTTGCCGTTAGCGACCAATCTGCTGGAATCGGGCTATACGCTGCGTGTGTATAACCGAACTGCCGCCAAGGCACAATCGCTTGTGGAAAAGGGCGCGATCGTGGTTGATCATCCTGCTGCGGTTGTTGAAGCGGGTGGCATTGTGATCAGCATCTTGTCGAATGATCAGGCAGTAGAAGACGTTGTGTTGGGTGAGCAAGGCATTTTAAGCCGTTTGGGTGCTGGAGGCATTCACATCTCGATGAGCACGATCGCGCCAGCCACGGCTCAAAAACTGGCGGTATACCATGATCAGCAAGCAGCCCATTACCTTGCTGCACCTGTCTTTGGTCGCCCCGATGCCGTCGTTGCCCGAAAACTGTGGGTTTGCCTCTCTGGTGCTGATGCTGCCAAAGCACGAGTGCGTCCTATGTTGGAGCAAATAGGGCAAGGCATCTTTGACTTTGGTGCTGATCCGGGAGCCGCTCATGTGGTAAAACTGTCGGGCAATTTTTTGATTATTTCGGCGATCGAAGCGATGGCAGAGGCCTTTACCCTGGCAGAAAAAAACGGCATCGATCGCGCTCAAATCGCCGACCTGTTTGAACAAACGCTCTTTGCTTGCCCCATTTATCAAAACTACGGACGCATGATTGCCCAGCACCAATATGAACCAGCAGGTTTCAAGCTTTCGCTGGGGCTAAAAGATGTTGATCTCGCGCTGCAAACCGCCCGATCAAGCCAAATGCCACTCCCACTTGCTAGTCTGCTCCACGATCGCCTCCTTGCCGCCGTTGCCAACGGAAAGGGAGACATTGATTGGACTGGGCTTGCACTTAGCGCCTCTGAAGATGCAGGCTTGAAGTAGGTCGCCCAAATGTACCGCAACAAGTTCTCTACTCCCCTGCAATGACCGCCCCAAAAAAGCCAACCAAAGCCGAGATCCAGGCGGCAATCGGCAAAACCGTTCCAGACATTATTGCGCCTGATTTACGCATACTGTTCTGTGGCATTAATCCCAGCCTTTACAGTGCCGTAGTGGGGCACCATTTTGCGCGTCCCGGCAATCGCTTTTGGCCAACCTTGCACCTGGCTAGTTTTACACCACGTCTGTGGACACCGATGGAAGATCAGGCACTGCTACAACTGGGATACGGCATTACAAATGTGGTCGATCGCGCGACCGCAACGGCGGATCAGCTAGCAGCACACGAGCTGAAAATGGGTGGGCAGCAGCTAGCAACAAAAGTGCAGCAGTACCGTCCTCAATGTTTAGCAATTTTGGGTATTGGTGCCTATCGCACTGCTTTTGCCCAACCCAAAGCGACTGTCGGACAACAGGATTCCTTACATGGCGCGATCGTCTGGGTCTTGCCCAATCCCAGCGGTTTAAATGCTCACTATCAACTTCCAGCTTTAGCCAAAACCTTTCGGGCGCTGCTGCTGGCGATCGAACCTAAAACGCAATAGCTTGCCTGCCGTCTACCTGAACAAAGTAGAGCTACTCCATCAAAAGCCCCTTTCCTGGCTAAGGGAAAGGGGCTTTAAAGCAGGTGTTTGCCCTTGATGGGTTACTGAGTCATTAACAGTTCTGACGCCAACCGCTTGAATGCCAGACGCTCATTCTCCACATCCACAAAAATCGTGTCGCCGTTGGTAAACTCACCGCGCAGGATAGCTTTAGCAATTTGCGTTTCCAACTCGCGCTGGATGGCTCGTTTGAGCGGACGAGCACCAAAAACGGGGTCGTAGCCAACTTCGGCAAGGAAATCGAGCGCACTGTCAGAAAGTTTGAGCGACATTTTGCGATCGACTAACCGCTGACTCAAGCGCTGCACCTGAAGTTTGACGATCTCCCGCAGTTCCGATCGCTGCAAGCCGTGGAAGATAATGATTTCATCAATCCGGTTGAGAAATTCGGGGCGGAAACTGGTGCGCATCGCCTCCATCACACGACCACGCATCTCATCGTACCGATTGTCATCACCTGCTACGTCCAGGATGTACTGCGAACCAATGTTGCTGGTCATGATGATGACGGTATTCTTGAAGTCCACCTTATGACCTTGAGCATCGGTCACGCGCCCATCGTCCAAAATTTGCAGCATCACGTTGAACACATCGGGGTGCGCCTTCTCAATTTCGTCAAACAGAATGACTGCATAGGGACGACGACGAATCGATTCGGTTAACTGCCCGCCTTCGTCGTAGCCGACATAGCCCGGAGGGGCACCAATCAGCCGTGAAACCGCGTGCTTCTCCATGTACTCAGACATATCGATGCGAACCAGGGCTTCCTCGGTGTCAAAGAGGTAGGCAGCAAGGGCTTTTGCTAGCTCGGTTTTACCAACGCCTGTTGGTCCCAAAAAGATGAAACTGGCAGTCGGACGATTGGGATCAGCTAACCCCGCACGCGATCGCTGAATGGCATCGGCAACGGCGGTTACTGCTTCTTGCTGACCAATGACGCGATGGTGCAGTTCATCTTCTAGCTGCAACAACTTCTGCATTTCCGATTCCACTAGCTTGCTAATCGGAATACCCGTCCACTTAGAGATAATCTCGGCAATGTCCGCCTCGGTCACTTCTTCTCGTAACAATGACTTCCCGTGAGATTGCGATCGATTAAACTGGTCTTGCGCTTTTTGAAACTGCTCCTGGAAGTAGGGTAACCGACCATATTCAATCTCAGACGCCCGATTCAGGCTATAGCCTTGGTTTTGAGGGTTTTTGACTTGCTCAAGCTCAGTCTTCAGTTGATCAATTTCTTCACGCAGCTTTTGAATTTGATCGCTTACCTCTTTTTCTGCTTGCCACTGAGAATTGAGCGTATGCTGCTCTTCCTTCAAGTTAGCGAGTTCTTTCTCTAGACGTTGCCGCCGCTCTATAGAGCCATAGTCGATGGCGCCTTTGAGCGACAGGATCTCCATCTCCAGTTGTGTAATGCGACGGTCGATCGTCTCTAGTTCTTCTGGCTTTGAGGTTTTTTCCATCTTCAGCCTCGCTGCTGCCTCATCTACCAAATCGATCGCTTTGTCAGGGAGAAATCGATCACTGATATAGCGCGAAGAAAGCGTCGCTGCGGCAACCAGCGCATTATCGGTAATGGTGACGCTGTGGTGCGTTTCATAACGCTCTTTTAAACCCCGCAGGATCGAGATCGTATCTTCCACGTTGGGTTGGTCGATGTAAACCTGCTGGAAGCGTCGTTCTAGAGCGGCATCTTTCTCAATGTACTTGCGATACTCATCCAGGGTAGTCGCACCGATACAGCGCAGTTCTCCCCGTGCCAGCATGGGCTTGAGCAAGTTCCCGGCATCCATTGAGCCTTGCGTGGCTCCTGCTCCCACTACGGTATGAATTTCATCAATAAATAAAATAATTTGTCCTCGTGACTCGGTGACTTCCTTGAGAACCGCTTTTAACCGTTCTTCAAACTCACCTCGATACTTTGCTCCCGCAATGAGAGCGCCCATATCAAGGGAGATCAGCTTGCGATCTTTTAGAGATTCTGGCACTTCAGCCTTGACAATCCGCTGGGCAAGTCCTTCAGCGATCGCGGTTTTGCCAACCCCTGGTTCACCAATGAGTACGGGGTTATTCTTAGTGCGGCGAGACAAAATTTGGATGGTGCGGCGAATTTCATCGTCCCGTCCAATCACCGGGTCCAGCTTGCCTTCCCGCGCAAACTCCGTCAAATCCCGTCCATATTTTTCCAGTGACTCGTATTTGCCTTCCGGGTTTTGGTCCGTCACTTTTTGACTTCCTCGAATCTGGTCAATTGCGGTTCTCAGCTTGGCTTCATCTAGTCTAAATTCTGCAAACAGTCCTTTACCAAAGCGGTCATCATTGGCGTAGCCTAACAAGATGTGTTCCACCGAGATAAACTCGTCGCCCAACTGCTTGCGAAAGGCATCGGCACGATCGAGCAAGGTGTCCATGGTCCGTCCAAGATAAACAGACGTGCCACTACCAGACACCTTGGGCTGCTTACGCATGAACTCATCGGTGCGATCGCGCACCTGCTGCACATTTACGCCCAGCTTGTTGAACACACTGTTAGCAAGCCCCTCTTGCTCCAACAGCGCTTTCATCAGGTGTTCTGATTCAATCTGCTGCTGCTGCGCCTGTTTTACGATGTCCTGCGTCCGTGCGATCGCTTCCCAGGCTTTTTCTGTAAATTGATTGGGGTTTGTTGGCTGCATAATCCCCTCGCTATAATCTTTCGGTTTACCACAATATCGCCATTGTAGAAAAGTTAGCGCGATCGATACGGTCGGTGTTCACGCCTTTATACATGGGTATTGCCGAACGTTAAGCTCGCCAACCGCCAGAATTGGTATCGCGCCACAGAATACTGCTACTGTTTCCCTTCATCGACTGCCTGCTCCGCTCACTTACCGACAAATCTTTACATTAGGTTAGGACGCCATATAGAGCGTTCAGCTAAGCGTCTTGCATTTTGTACCGCTAAATCTACTCAACAAGCTATCAAGAAGGCAATGACAGCGCTAAAATTCTCGGTTCACTTTCTAAAGATTGTGGTTTAAGTAAATGGCAAATCAAGCTTTAAGCAACATGGGCGGCTACAATCCCCCAATCAGGTAATCCGTTTAGATGAGGCAACTCTAACTTTGTTTCGGTACCATGACGCCACGCTAACCAACACGCTACATTGTGCGATCGCCAAACCAAATCGAAAGCCAGTAGTCAGCATCATGGCTCGTCAACTCAATTGTTCCTAAACAATCAGTCTCTTCTCTGTCTTGCTAGTCAACGTCGTTAACATTTAAGGGGTGAAAGCTTAGCCGTGGAATCTAATCGTAGCGAGACACAGCTCATCAACTTTCTACAAAAAGAACTCGCCATCTCCACGGCAGCGATCGCGATGGCGTTACGTCACTGTGAGCAAAATTCCGGTCCCCTCCCCATGATTCTCTGGCAGTATGGTTTGGTTTCGCTTGAGCAGCTTGAGCAAATTTTTGATTGGCTAGAGGGCTAAACTCGCCCTTTGGAGTTTGCTTCAAACGTTGGCTTCAACATGGCTTCGACATTCAAACCGGACATCTTAGAATTTATGTCTTTTGCCACATGATTTTACTTGTCATGCGTGTCGTTTCGCAGGTGCTCGATCGCACCTTCTTCCGCACAAATTAATCTTCCGCACAAATCAACTCAACAAGTCTCAATTTCTAAGCAGCAAACACCATACCTATAATCCGGCAATTGAAGCATGTTTGCCTATGCAAGCAGGGTAGTTGTTGATCACATCAACTGCTTATGAAGGAGCAGGCGTCTAGGTTGGTTAAAGAGCCAGCAACGCCATGATGGGTCAGCGTGCTGAAGCCGATAGCCAACCTTACAGTAAAGTTGCCGTGCCTGAACGTTGTCTTCCAGCACATGCAGGTAAAGCTCGTGATAACCGCGCTCTAAAACCACTGTTTCACAAGCTTTTAGAAGTTCTTGAGCTACGCCTTGTCGCCGCGATTCTAAATGCACAGCCAAATTCGAGAGGTAGGGATAAGGAAGACTGCGAATCTGGAAGGGACTTGTTGCCCGTAGCGTAATTTCAACTGTTCCTAAGAGGCTGGGCTGCTTAACGAATTCATCTGAAGCGGCAGCAACAAGACAAAGATAGTCAGAGGCTAAGGATGATCGCAGCCGATAGCGCAAGTCTTCATAGACACCCATCCTCAACAGTGGGAGAAACCAGCGCATAACACCCGCACGAGAATGAAAACTGTTGGAAAGAATCTCCACAAGTTCCGATAAATCTCTTTGCTGAGCAGCGCGAACGGTAAGGTTCAACGGGTCAGGATCTACTCCGTAGGATTGCGACTGACAATAGTTCAAGGGAAACAATTAAGACGAGAAAACTGAGCGATTAATAGTTTTAGGCAAGTAGGAAATTAACGTCGTTACCGTAAAGCTTTGAAAACCATAGAGCTTTGAAACTAAAATGTCTAACCACACTGATGAAAGCAGCGTAGTTAGACCTTCACAACTCCATCCATGAAGCCTGATCTACGTGAAGCAA
>JBBSHC010000005.1:0-17367 GCA_038253425.1 Leptolyngbyales cyanobacterium
CGATCGCGCTAAATTCGCCGTCTCCTATTGTCTATCCCCTTCGTTCTACCAAGAAACTAACCTCTCTTGCGGCTGTAGATTTGCCAACCTTTCCCAAACGCTAACCCACGGCATGAGAAGGAAAAGCATCGCCGCATACTCCAAAACTCTGGCAACTGAAAGCCTCTACCAGTCCTAATTTCCTGAAGGCGCTTCAGTCTGAAAGCATCCCTCTCAACGCTTGCCCTAAATCGGTGCATGGGTATGCTTTTCCACAGGCTCTAGTCTGCGGGTGGTTATTTGCTGTGGTCGCCCAACGCCATCTGTAACGGTATAGCTTTGTGCCAATAGCCAGAGCCAGATCGCGGGAAAGCGCGGTTCAAGCCAGGGCTGCACTCGATTTAATAAGGAGGGAAACCAACTGCGGATGAGGCTGCTCAGGAAGGCACTAACGGTAAAGTCAAGATAGCTGCCGAGCCATCGTCCCAGATCCTTAACGCCTGCCATATCCCAGATCCAAAGCAGGAGCCGAGGATTTTTCCAGGCTGCGGTGAGCGCCATCTGATTAAACGTAAGCCAACCAACCCGGTCTTTGATAAAGGCTTCTGCAACGGCAGGTGGTTGCTTTGCCAGAATGCCAAAAAAGGTGTTGAGCATGGCATTTACCCGTTCGGGTGGCAGATTGCGCCCGGTGGGAACCATCATGCCTTTTGAGAAAAGCCAGGTAACAGCAACATTGCTCTGGTAGGCACGGATCTGGTTTAGATGCCTGGCAGTTAAGAGATCGTGCTTGAGTGCTGTATCGAGTAACCGAGTCAGCCGGGGCAGGTTACGCACCAGCGAACCAAAGCCTGTGAAAATCAGTGGTGACTGAAGTGAGGCGGCATCTCCTAGCGCCAGGAGGCGATCGAAGGTAAGGGAGCGATCGCTCCCACCTGTGGTGAATCGTCCTGGAATATAGCCAAAGGTTGGCTTTTTCCAAACCAGTTGATCAACATCACAGCGGCGGTACTCTGGCAAGATTGTGAAAAAGTCTTCGTACATCTCCAGCAGTGAACCGGGATTGTCGGGATGGACTTGATGATAGTGGAACAGGTAAAAGGTTAGCTCTTCCCCCTCTGCCGGAAACAGTTCCCAAATCAGTTGCCGTCCCCGTGAAAGATCACCGTGGCTGTTCAACACGTCGCCGTAACGGGCATCCCACACGCCTGGTTCAAAGCCGCTGGCAATGACTGCACCCACGGTTGGGCAAACGCTATCAAACGCCCGTCCACCGCTAAGCTGCCACGCGATTGGGGAGGCAGTGCCCATCGCATCGATCAGCAACCGTCCACTGACCGTCCGTAAATCCCCCTTGGGCAAGTATTTGGCTTGCACCGTAACGCGATCGGGGTCAACATCAGCGTGCACAAACTCTGTCTCATCCCAGATCTCACCGCCGTAGCTCCGCAGTTTGTCGCCACAGACCCGCAGTAGCTTCTCGGCATCCAGTCCTACATTTAACACCGTTGGTGTGTGCAAAACAGGTGCTTTGGCTTGGGGTGGATTGTTCGCATCAAAAAACTTGTGGAAGCCATCCACATATTCTCTAGCAATCACGCTCTCAAACTCAGCAGGCGTAAACAGACCCAAATCAATGAGACTCTGAAACTCGCTTCGTGAGATGTTCCATTCTCGGTTCATCTTCCCGAAGGGCAACCGCTCCAGCAGCAGCACGCGGTACCCTAACTGCGCCATGACGGCTGCATGGATCACGCCTAACGCACCGCCGACGTAAATCAGGTCAAAAGAGGGGGTGTCGGCAGAGTTTTGAGTAGCGCTTTGCACCGCGTTACTAGAAAATTTTAAGTTTTGAGTTTCAAGTGTTGGGTTTTGAGTTGCTCCCGACCCCCGACTCCCAACTTCCCCTTGCTCCCCTTGCTCCTTCCCTGCAAACACTACCTGCCGGGGCTGCTGTGGATTTTGCACCCCCTCACGCCAGCGCTGCTCCCACCAGTAAACGCGGGTCAGGTCATATTCGCCATTGGGCATTTTTTGAAAATACTTGACGGTGAGGGGATACTGCTCCGCCAGGGCATCAAAAATAGATTGCTGTGACAGGTCGATCGCGGGTGGCTTTGGATACTGATTGGGAAAGCGATCGCGCACCGCCTGCGTCAACTGCTGTAGTAGCTGCTGTTCCTGAGGGAGCAATCGCTCTCCCCACCGAAAAACCTTAAGATACGTGGTGCGTTGCAGCGACCAGACAAAAATTGCTAACTCATTGGCTATACTTGCCTGAGCTTCCGAAACGAATGAGTTCTCAGAGGAAAAACCCAAGCGAATACCACTACTGGTAGTGACTTTGTCTCCCAGTTGAGGCTCGAATTCCTGTTGCAGCCAACACTTTACAGCGTCTACATCTGGAGTGGGAACTTCGATATAGAGGATTTCCTTCATTTAGGGGAGCCAAACGTTAACTGAAGTACTAAAAAAGACAGTGTTTATCAGCGCTGAAAGTGCGCTAAACTTCAGAACACAAACGAGCTAAGAAACGTTACAAGTCTCTCATAATTTAGTCGGCTTGCTCACATCTTATCTTGATCGCGTCAGTGACCCAGTTGCCTCTGCCATGAACTATCCTATTCCAGCAAACCCCCAAGAAGTCATCGCCCTCCGACAGAATTTTGTAAATGAGGAGTTGGTTGCGGCTGCGCTTGCTGGAGTGATTCAAGTAGCGCGTTCTAAGGGACAGTCGCTTGAAGAGCTGACAGCAGAGGTGATGGTAGATGATGCACTACTGGATGTGACGCAGCGCCGCTGGTTAAGTGAGATCGTTGCCCTAGCCTGGAACAAATTGCCGTAATGGAGCACCTGAGGCTGCTATGAGCGTTTTAGCAGTTTCCGTTCAATGAACTCAGTGCCCTTTTTCACAGCAGCTATTAGCCTTGAACCATGAGGAAGTGCTGCTACTGACTAACCCTTGCTTGGATCTGACTTTCTAGCGATCGCTCCTCACCTTAGTCGATAGCCCACCTTTACGCTTAAAAATTCAACAAGCTGACTCTTTATGAGCGAAAGATCCCTGACTTTTTGAAAAAGTCGGGGATCTGAAGAGCTAATGCTTGCGGCTTCGCTAGGGTTGCTCTAGAAGCGATCGCCTACTTCCCCATTCCGACTTTAGCTGGATAGACTGGTAGCAATACGTACTGTCTAATAAAGTCTAACTAAACTAATGTCACGTCTTGAATCCTCATGTATGAGTTAAGTCGGAGAGTGCTGCTTGTTTGGCGACAGCGGTTTGGGTCGCGCATTCTACCGTTATTGTCCACGATTCGTTTCATTGGTCTTCTAATTGCTGCCCTTGCCCTTTGGGGTTTTTACGAAATCGCTGAAGAAGTCTTAGAGAAAGAAACACAGTCGTTTGACACGCGCATTTTGCTGACTCTCCGACAGTGGCATACTCCCTGGCGCGATCGAGCAATGCTGTTTTTTACAGACATCGGTAGTCCGTCTGCGCTTTTGGTGGCAAGTTTGCTGTTAGCAGGTTTCTTTCTGTGGCGGCGGCAACGAGCAGAAACAGCGACCCTGGCGATCGCGGCAACGGGTGCCCTTGGACTCAACTTCTGGCTGAAAGAGTTGTTTGCCCGCTCTCGTCCAGAACTTTGGCAGCGCACAGTGGCAGTCAATTTTTACAGTTTTCCCAGCGGTCATGCCATGATGTCTCTGGTTGTGTTTGGCATCCTTGGCTACCTGTTGGCAGCGCATGTACCGCGTTGGC
Organism: Leptolyngbyales cyanobacterium; assembly: GCA_038253425.1. Classification (GTDB taxonomy): domain Bacteria; phylum Cyanobacteriota; class Cyanobacteriia; order Leptolyngbyales; family Leptolyngbyaceae; genus Stenomitos. The sequence continues at coordinate 3,740 of JBBSHC010000005.1, forward strand.
GTCTACCGATCGCAACGGGTACAGTGTTACTGATTTGTGCGATCGGCTTCAGTCGGCTTTATTTTGGTGTCCATTGGCCCACCGATGTCATTGCTGGTTATGCGGCGGGAACCGTTTGGCTCGTTGCCTGCATTCTCAGTCTGGAAATTTGGAAGCGACGCTATCGATCGCCTTCTGACCCCAATGCGCCAGCCGTTACTTCAGCCTCAAGCCGAAAGGCGGTCAGTCCCAAATAAGTTAGACAAACAACCCCTCGCTTGCTCAGCCGCTAAACACGTGCTTTTACGTGCCGTTCTTGCGTTCCCTGCTAAAAACCCTTTATGACTGCTGTATCACTGCAAAACGTTTACAAAACCTTTGACAAAGCGCCTGTCGTCAATGATCTCTCGTTTGAGCTTCAGGCAGGTGAAATGTTTGGTTTACTGGGGCCCAACGGTGCAGGCAAATCGACGACCATTCGGATGCTGACGACCCTTACCAAGCCATCTAACGGGCAGATTCAGGTGGCGGGCTATGATGTGGTGCGGCAGCGATCGCTCGTCAAACAGCGTATTGGTGTGGTTTTGCAGCAAATTAGCGTCGATAGTGACCTATCCGTGTGGGAAAACATGGAATTTCACGGGCGGCTGCATCACATTCCCAACCCGCAGCGGCAGCAAGACATCGATCGCTGGCTGGCGTATGTCGAACTCAGCGATCGCCGTGACGATCTCGCTAAAACTTTGTCTGGTGGCATGAAGCGTCGCTTACAGATCGCCCGTGCCCTCCTGCACAAACCCGAAATTTTGTTTTTGGATGAGCCAACTGTCGGACTCGACCCCCAAACCCGTCGCCGTCTTTGGGAAATCATTCGTGATTTGAACAAGCAGGGCATGACGATTCTGTTGACCACGCATTACATGGATGAAGTGGAATACCTGTGCGATCGCATTGGCATCATGGACGCAGGTAAACTCATCGAACTGGGCACCCTCCAAAACTTTCGCCAAAAGCACGGTGAAGGGCTACTGATGAAACAAACGCAAGACCGTTGGGACTACAAATTTTTCCCTACGGTTGATGAAGCCAATGCTTACCTCGACCAGGAAGTTGATAAAACAGGCATGATGGTCAGACCTTCTAACCTTGAAGATATCTTTGTCGAACTGACTGGGCGAAACTTAGACTGAGGGGCTTGAGGGTTGAGTCACGCTTTTTCGTAAAGAATTGAGAAAAGAGGGTGAAGTTGGTCGGGTTCAGTGAAAACCAGCGATCGCCACAAAAACGACAACCGCTAGAAAAGCAAACGCAAACGCATGGGTTCTTCAATAACAGTTAACCGCACCAACTTTGCCACTGAGGTGATTGAAAAATCCCACGAGAAACCTGTACTTGTGGACTTCTTTGCGCAATGGTGTGGACCCTGCCAAATGCTCAAACCCATGTTAGAAAAACTGGTGCAAGAGTATAATTTTGTGCTGGCGAAGGTTGATATTGATGAAAGTCCCGACCTTGCACAAACCTATAATGTGGCGGGCGTTCCGGATGTCAAGCTGGTAGTGGATGGTGTTGTCAGCGATGGCTTTGTGGGCATGTTGCCAGAGCCAAAGTTACGCGAATTTCTGGCGCAGCTCAATCTTACATCCAGCCTGGATGAGGCGTTAGAAGCAATCTATGCGGATGCCGCGATCGGTAAAGTTGAGCAGGCTGAGGCACGTTTGGCTGCATTGCTAACCCAACATCCTGAACATCGTGGGTTGATTTTGGAAGCGGCGAGTTTTTACATTGACGCCGATCGCTTAGATGATGCCGAAAAGCTGCTGGCAAAAATTCAGGAGTACGACAAAGAGTATTTCCCTCACGCCAAAACGCTAAAAGCGCTGATTCAGTTCAAAGTGGCGGCACAAACGCCTGGCGAAAGTGACCTCGATCGCGCCTTTCAGCAAGCGGCTCGTCAGGTAACTGAGGAAAACTACCAGGCAGCTCTAGACCAATTTTTGACTATTCTCACCCAAGACCGGCGCTATCGAGACGATGGTGCTAGAAAAGCGATGCTGGCAATCTTTGATCTCCTAGGCGATGATCATGCCTTAACCAAGGACTACCGCAAACGGTTGGTGATGGCGCTTTACTAAAAGCAGACTATCGCTCTTACGGTCATGCGACTATTGACAATCTGATCTACGCTTGGTTGAGTTCTAGTCGTATAGGTCGTATGGCGAAAACCTAAAATACATCTTTAATAACTCACATGAATTCTGAGCAGAGACTAGATTACCTTTACAAAGAGTACGTTAGATTAAGCCAGCAAGCGGAAGAGTATATTAAAAGTGCTTTTGACGATTTCAAGCTAATGGGCGTTATTGGTGCAACCATAGCCCTCTGGAAACCGATCGTAGACGTTATTGTATTGGCGAACCCAAAGATAGACTACAGCGGACTGTTATTTCTAGGTTTTTTAAGCCTCCTGCTCATCATTGCCATCATCGGCTTTTGGAACTTAATCAAGCAGTCATTCATCATTTTCTTTGCAGACAATCTCCAGGGTTACGAGGAGGAAATTAGAAAAGAATTCAATGAACTGGGAAGTTCAAGAGTTTTTAACCTAAACAATGAGAAGGAAGCCAAACTCCTTCTCAGCTACAAAACTACATTTACCGCTTTCATCTTAATTTTTACTCTGACGACTACGGTTATACCGTTTTTGATTTTACTTTCTTTTAAAGTCACCTATGCGTTCACTTACTTGTTGCTATCGTTGCTCATTTTCGGGATCTATTTTCGAGTGTTGAAGAAGGCAACCAGAGCATATCTGAACAATTAATCTACAAAAATTTGACGTTGGTTTTCAATTCTCAACGCTGCTATCCCCTGGTTTTCAGGAAAGAGAAGCTATAGGAACAGCACATGCCATTGACTTCTGTAAGGGAGCTAATACAGCGCCTTTATCTTTCGTGATCATCTTCAGCTAACAAATCATCGTGAAAATCTTCTGGCAGCTCTAGCATTTCGGGTGCGACCGCAGGATTTTCGATAATTTCTCTGGGGTTTCCTGTGTAGCCGCCTTTAGAAACTAGATCTTGCGGATCGTACATGGTCTTGTCGTCTCTAGCAATCTGATCTGCTTGCGGATTATCTAGCGCTGGCAACTTTTCGGTCGGCTCGGTCATGTTACTTCCTTAAAATGCTACTCCTTAGCGTAAAGGCTCGATCGCGCCCATAGAACTACCGCAAGGACGAAATCGAGTGTTCCTAAGACCTTACTTCTGGGTCAGGTTACTCTTCTATATCCGCTTTTTCTGGCTTCAGCAGCGGGAAAGCGATCGCGTCTCGAATGCTGGCACAATCGGTTAACAGCATGACCAGGCGATCGATGCCAATACCCAGTCCGCCTGTAGGCGGCATCCCATATTCCAACGCAGTGATAAAGTCTTCGTCTACACCTTGCGCTTCGAGATCACCAGCGGCTTTACGGGCAGCTTGAGCTTCCAGGCGATCGCGTTGATCGACAGGATCGGTTAACTCCGAAAAGCTATTGGCAGTTTCTCGACCCACGGCAAACAGTTCAAACCGTTCCACCAATCCAGGCTGGGAGCGATGCGGTTTGGCTAACGGCGAAATTTCCACCGGATAATCGAGCACAAAGGTTGGCTGGATGAGCGTTGTCTCGACCTTCTGTTCAAAGGCTTCGTTGAGAAGATGACCGATCGACGTGACGTCGTTAATGTCCACAATGCCCGCATTGGTCGCCGCCGCTTTTGCATCCTCAAGTGTTGAGAACTGGCTAAAATCCACCCCTGTTTTTTCCTGAACGACATCATTCATGGTTACTCTGCGCCAGGGAGGCGTGAGGTCGATCGCCGTGCCCTGATAAGTAATTTGCAATGTACCTAAAACGTGTTGCGCTGCATAGGTAATGATGGCTTCGGTTAACGCCATCATGTCGTGGTAGTCAGCGTATGCCTGGTAGAGTTCGATCGTTGTAAATTCTGGGTTGTGACGAGTCGAAACGCCCTCATTACGAAAAATTCGCCCTAGCTCAAACACTTTTTCAAACCCACCGACAATCAACCGTTTCAGGTGTAGCTCGGTAGCAATCCGCAGGTAAAGCGGCATTTCCAGCGTGTTGTGATACGTGGTAAACGGACGCGCATCCGCTCCCCCGGCTTCTGCTTGAAGGACAGGCGTTTCGATTTCAATAAAGCCTTGCTGATCCAGATAACGACGGATGGCAGCCGTAATCAGCGATCGACGACGGAAGGTCTCCCGTACTTCTGGATTCACAATCAGGTCTACATAGCGCTGGCGGTAACGCTTTGCCACATCTGTTAAACCGTGCCATTTGTCTGGTAACGGCAAAAGAGATTTGGTCAGCATGGCGTATTGGCTGACATAAACAGACAGCTCACCTTTTTCAGTCCGCTTGATGGTGCCCTTAACGCCAATAATGTCGCCTACATCCGTAAGCTGTTTCAGGTGGTCAAACGCATCCGCTGCCATGCCGCTCTGAATACGCGCTTTTTCCAGATAAAGCTGAATGGTGCCCGTTTCATCCTGCAAATTAAAAAATGCCAGCTTGCCGAAAACGCGTCGCGCCAAAATTCGCCCAGCCACAGACACTTCTACCGCAATTTCTTCACCGCTGGGTAAGTCTGCATATTTAGACTGTAAGTCAGCCGTGTGATGGGTTACGTCCCACCCATAAGCGTAGGGGTTTTGCCCAACTTGCTTCAGTTGCTCAGCCTTTTCGAGACGGGCAGCACGAATTTCTGACAGGCTGGATTTACTTTGGTCATCGGGTTGAGGGCGATCGGAGGACATAGCAATCGTTATGGAGTGGACGCAGCACTAAATGTGCAAAAAGAGCAGGCGCATTGCCGGAAACCACGCTTGAGCTGGTGTTGCTCTACGTTATGGCTCTGCAACCAACTGTAACCTCAATTATAGAGAGAAACTGGTTGACACCACGGTAGTAGCGCCTCTATCTAGGGGAAGAACGGTCGAAATCTAGAGGAATAATACTCCGGAGTCGCAGGTGCCACTAAAACAACTGGCATGAACTCCCTAGGCAGCCTACGTGTCTACGGAAACCTCTTCAAATAACCATAAAATTCGCATCAAGCTGTATTAAATAAATGTAAAGCGGCTGGAAATCTGATTGTTTTTCCAGCCTTTACTCATTAGCTGATGTCTCTAAAAGTGCTGTTTGGCTTGAGTTTTAAGAGTTGAGCAAGCGAATTTGACGAACAGAAATACGTGCATACTTACGTTGTTTCACTCCTGCTTCAAAACTCGTCTGGGCAAGAACACGCAACGACTTGCCGACCAACGAAAGCAACGGTAGACACAAGAGAAAGTGGCAGTGATTAAGCGACATGAGTGCGCTTGAACTTTACGCTGTTTTCAGTCGCAGTGATTGCGGCAAGGGGCTTCTACCAAATAGCAAGGCATCAAGACGCTCTAGAGCAGCAGCAGCGAGAAAAAAGTGTGTTTCCCTGGCTTGTGCCTTTCTTATGCGTCTACATCAAGTCCCCAACTCAAGTCAAGACGGTCAATTCTGTTAGATGAGCCAATTGTTTGTTGTTTACTCTACTGGTACCGGCAGAATCGACGCTAACAGTATCTCGTGTTCAATCCACCCTTGTAGACCGTCCGCCTTCAGTACTGGGAGGCTTTCAGTACTGGGAGGCTTCCACGTCCATGTATTGTTTGACCCGATTGGAGGTGTATTGATGGACTCCCGATTGGTGCCAACCGTTTTGTTTAGCTAGACGCACTGAGCCTGATAGCGATCGCGCTCGACACAACTTTTCAAAGCCCCATGAGCCGACGTGTCAGCTAACGTGCCCTTTAACTAAACGCAACTGCAACTAGACACAACTCAAGTTTTCATCCCGTAATCGGGCATCAGAGAGTTTCAGTCTCTACCTGAATTAACACAGCATTGCGCCTGCGGTTTTCTCATGACCTGAGGCGGAGTGATGGGTTGGCTAAAGACGGGATTGCACTCAACTAATCAAAGCCCATGATCGGTTTCGCGTGACCGACTCAGCGCGATCGAGAAAAACGAAGAGCCACTGCGATCGCAGACTCCTCGCGCCACTCCACTGCGTAAAAAATTAGACTCGGCTGCTGCAATCTTAGTTCCGTTACAGACATGGCAACACCTTGCCTCTATGACGTTGCGTCGCTTCGTCCGCTTTGAGTTGCCTTCTACCACATATTCCTCTGCAAACCCGCTTTCGGAGATTCAGCTATGCTCACTGCAACCAATCCCCAAAATTCCACAGCATCCCTTTCAACAGATCCATCTCTGGTTAATGCGGGTACGACTGCCAACAGTCTTACCACCAATGATCTAAAACTGGTAAACCGCAGCAGCGCCTCTGCAACTTTGACAGCTCCGGCTCCCGGCTCAACGACCACCTATATAAGCGACCTGCCGTGGACATCGGCTACCAATGGTTGGGGTCCCGTCGAAAAGAATTTGAGCAACGGCGAACAGGGTGCTGGCGACGGACGGACGATTACGTTGAACGGGGTTACTTACAGCAAAGGACTGGGTGTACACGCCAACTCCGAAATCAATTACAACCTCGGCGGTAAATACAGCAAATTTAGTTCTGATATTGGCATTGATGCTGAAACAGGTGGTCGCGGAGCAGTCGCCTTTCAAGTGTGGGCAGATGGCACGAAGCTTTTTGACAGTGGCGTTGTTACAGGTACCAGCGCCACGCAGAAAGTAAATGTAGACGTGACGGGCAAAAATGCCCTCAAACTGGTGGTTACACCCGGTGCTGACACGTCCTCTGACCACGCTGATTGGGCGGGTGCGAGTTTGCTCAGTGCTGCCACTGTTACGCCCACGCCCACACCCACGCCTGCGCCGCTAGACATCAACGATAAGCCAGTTATCATGGTGCCATCAGGGTCTAAAGGGACAACGCAAAGTGTGAGTCTGCCGATCGCGGGCATCACTGTCAGCGATGCAGATGCTGGCAGCGGCAACCTAACGGTAACGCTGAGTGCTGAGCACGGAACCCTTGCAGTGAACGGGAACATAAGTGGTGGCGTGAAACTAGCAAATATTTCCAGCAATGGTACTGGCAGCGTTGTTTTGATTGGGACGTTGTTGCAAATTAATGCAACGCTTGCCGATCCATCTGGGTTGCTCTACAAATCCAACACGGGGTTTGTCGGTACCGATCGCGTCAACATTGTGGCAAACGATAACGGCAACAGTGGTGCTGGTGGTGCCCAAACGGGTAGCCAATCATTGTCGATCGTGGTCAACGGTACTAGCACCACGGGCGGCACGTCTGGCAGTCCGGCTGGCTCGGGTAGCAGCTATCCCAACTCAACGTCGCCGTTAGGCATTAACCTTTCTGATCCTGCGGACTACAGCTCTGAAGTACCGTTTGTGGACGGGTTTAAGACCTCTCGTTCCTGGATTTCAAACAAAGAAGGCGCTGGTTGGGATCAGGGTGGTCAGTTAAGCGTCAACAAAGAAGGCTGGGTGACGTCTCTACAGCCCGGTCAGTATGCCACAACGATCGTGCTTGACAACGGTGGGCATTACCCAGAAGGAAACTACACGCTGCTTTATGATGGACAGGGCAAAATTGACGTCAGCGGCTTTAGTGGGCAAGGACTGACAGTTGTGAGCCAAGCGCCTGGTCGCATCGTCGTTAGTCTGAAATCTGTTGCCAACGGAGCATTTATCAATTTACGAGAAACGAATGCTGCCGATCCCGTTCGCAATATCCGGTTCATTATGCCGGGAGCTGAGAGTACTTACCAGACGCAGCCGTTCAACCCCAAATTCCTAGAAACCGTATCGAAGTTCAAATCGCTGCGCTTCATGGACTGGGAGAAGACGAACAACTCGTCACTTGCAAATTGGGCTGATCGCACCACGACTAGTTCTGTCACTCAGGCGGGTTCAAAGGGGGTTGCGCTGGAGTACATGATTCAGCTTGCAAATACAACTCATGCTGATCCGTGGTTCACGATTCCGGCGGGGGCAAGTGATGATTACGTGCGTCAATTTGCCACCGTAGTGCGCGACAAACTTGATCCATCGCTGAAGGCTCACATTGAATACTCCAATGAAGTCTGGAACTTTGGGTTTGAGCAGGCTGGCTATGCTCGCGATCAGGGGGTGAGACTGGGGCTAGACAGCGATCAGTACATTGCTGGTGCAAAATACTACTCCCAGCGATCGGTAGAGATCTTTAAAATCTTTGAAACCGTGATGGGAGGCACTAGTCGCCTCGATCGCGTGTTGGCATGGCAGTCTCCGAACACATATACCGGTGAAAAAGTTGTCACCTGGAAAGATGCGTACAAGAGTGCCGATGCTTATGCGATCGCGCCCTACTTCAATGGTGGGTATGACAATCTGCTCAATCCATCTAAAGCCTCCCAGATTGTCCAAATGTCTCAGAGTCAGATTCTTGATGCGCTTCAGGCTGACATCAGAGGCACCATTAAAAACGATATCGTTGGGTCTTCAAACCTTGCTCGTAAGTATGGGTTAAAGCTGGAGGCTTACGAGGGTGGGCAGCATCTGATCAGCTATCAATTTGGTAGCTATGAGCCGCAGATTACCAAGCTTTACGCTGATGTCAACCGGAACCCCCGGATGAAGGATTTGTACAAAGAGTATCTGGATGAGTGGAAACAGGCTGGCGGTGGGCTGTTTAACCAGTTTAATGATGTTAGTACGCCTTCTAAATACGGCTCGTGGGGTGCATTAGAATACCTGGGTCAACCTGCCAGTGAATCACCCAAATATCAGGCGTTAATCGAGTACATCGCGGCTAATCCGGTCTCGAAGTAACTGTGTAACTGCCTGCAAGTACCCGTGATGCAAGCGGTGTATTAGCACGCTACCAAAACGTTTGCAGTAGAAAAGAATAGACAACTGGACAATGGGGTTAAGCACTCGTTGTCCAGTTTTTTTAGGGAGAAGTTGGCGTTGCCGTAGTGATACGATCGCTCGCGTTTCTGCGGATTTTTTGCACAATCGATTAAGCTGGAAAATAAAGCCAGTCAGTTCATTCACAGCCCGATCGTGTTGGGTTAGACTTGCTGGCGCGATCTTGACGTACTGCGCCCTAAACTGCCAATGAGAAGCCTCTTTCTGGAACGCCTGCACCACCCGGATCGCCCCGTCATTGTCTTTGATGGCGCGATGGGCACCTCGCTGCAAACGCAAAACCTGACGGCAGAGGACTTTGGCGGCGCAGAGTACGAAGGCTGCAACGAGTATCTGGTGTTTACCAAACCTGAAGCCGTTGCTCAGGTGCATCGCGAGTTTTTGGCAGCGGGTGCGGATGTCATTGAAACCGACACCTTTGGTGCGATGTCGATCGTCCTGGCAGAGTATGATCTGGCGGATCAGGCGTATACGTTGAACAAAGCCGCTGCGGAGTTGGCAAAACAGGTTGCCGCCGAATTTTCCGCTCCAGAAAAACCTCGCTTTGTGGCTGGCTCGATCGGCCCTACCACCAAGCTCCCCACGCTGGGACACATCGACTACGACACGATGAAAGCTACCTTTGCAGAACAGGCAGAGGGCTTGTATGACGGTGGTGTGGATCTCTTTCTGGTAGAAACGGCGCAAGATGTGTTGCAGATTAAGGCGGCACTCAATGGCATTGAGGAAGTCTTTGCGAAGAAGGGCGATCGGCGACCGTTGATGGTTTCCGTGACAATGGAACTTCAAGGCACGATGCTGGTTGGCTCTGATGTCACCGCGATGTTGAGCATTCTGGAACCTTTTCCCATTGATATCCTCGGGTTGAACTGCGCCACGGGACCCGATCGCATGGCAGACCACATCCGCTATCTGTCTGCCAACTCCCCCTTCGTCATCTCCTGCATCCCCAACGCAGGCATCCCCGAAAATGTGGGTGGTCATGCCCACTACAAGCTGACCCCGATGGAACTCCGCATGGCGCTCATGCACTTCGTCGAAGACCTCGGCGTACAGGTCATCGGTGGCTGTTGCGGTACTCGACCGGATCACATTCAGCAGTTGGCGGAACTTGCGCCGACGTTAACGCCGAAAGCACGACCCGTGAGGGGAGACACTGAGACACGGAGACACGGAGACGCGGAGACGCTCTCTCCTTCCCCCCTTATCCCCTTCCCCCCTTCCCCTCGTCCTCCTCTAAGCTACACCCCCTCTGCTGCGTCTATCTACAGCGCTCAACCGTACGACCAGGACAATTCCTTTCTCATCATCGGCGAACGGTTGAATGCGAGTGGTTCCAAAAAATGTCGCGATTTGCTGAATGCGGAAGATTGGGATGGGTTGGTGTCGCTGGCAAAGGAGCAGGTGCGAGAAGGCGCACACATTCTGGATGTGAACGTGGATTACGTCGGGCGTGATGGCGTGAAGGATATGCACGCACTGGTATCGAGGTTGGTGACGAACGTGACGCTGCCGCTGATGCTGGACTCCACTGAGTGGGAAAAGATGGAATCAGGGCTGAAGGTCGCGGGTGGCAAGTGCCTGCTCAACTCCACCAACTATGAAGATGGAGAAGAACGCTTCCTGAAAGTGCTGGAGTTAGCCAAACAGTATGGTGCGGGGGTCGTTGTGGGCACGATCGACGAAGATGGGATGGCACGTACCGCTGACAAGAAATTTGCGATCGCCCAACGCGCCTATCGTCATGCATTGGAGTATGGCATTCCTGCCCACGAAATTTTCTTCGATCCCTTAGCGCTGCCGATTTCTACTGGCATTGAAGAAGACCGTGCCAACGGACGCGCCACGATCGAAGCCATGCGCCAAATGCATACCCAACTTCCTGGCTGCCATATTTTGCTGGGCGTTTCCAATATCTCGTTTGGCTTGAGTCCCGCCACGCGGATTGTGTTGAACTCCATGTTTTTGCACGAAGCCACAGAAGCAGGCATGGATGGAGCGATCGTCAGCGCTAGCAAAATTCTGCCCCTGTCAAAAATTGATCCGGCTCATCAAACGGTTTGCTTGGATTTAATCTACGATCGCCGACGCTTTGAGGGCGATGTCTGCATCTACGATCCCCTCACCGAATTGACCAAGCTCTTTGAGGGCGTGTCCGCCAAAGATGCCAGAGCCTCCCGCGCTGCCACTGCCGATCTGCCGCTTGAAGAACGCCTGAAACAGCACATTATTGACGGCGAACGGATGGGGATAGATACTCTGCTCAAGCAGGCGATGGAAACCTACCCACCACTCCATATCATCAACACGTTCTTGCTCGATGGCATGAAAGTCGTGGGTGAACTGTTTGGCACGGGTCAGATGCAGTTGCCCTTTGTGCTGCAATCTGCCGAAACGATGAAAGCCGCTGTCGCCTTCCTGGAACCCTTCATGGAAAAAGAAGACTCTGGGCAAGCCAAAGGGATCTTCGTCATCGCTACTGTGAAGGGCGACGTGCATGACATCGGCAAAAATCTGGTGGATATCATCCTGTCGAACAATGGCTATCGCGTCATCAACCTTGGCATCAAGCAATCTGTAGACAGCATTATCGAAGCCTACGAGCAGCACAAGCCAGACTGTATTGCGATGAGCGGTTTGCTGGTCAAATCCACCGCGTTCATGAAGGAAAATCTGCGCGTCTTCAACGATCGCGGCATTACAGTCCCTGTCATCCTCGGTGGTGCAGCCCTCACGCCCAAATTTGTCCACGAAGACTGCCAGAACGCCTACAACGGTCAAGTCATCTACGGCAAAGATGCCTTCTCTGATCTGCACTTTATGGACAAGCTCATGCCCGCTAAGACAGCGGGAGAGTGGGACGATCGACAAGGATTCCTTGATGAGCAAGGGAGCCAGGAGTCAGGCTTCGACGTGAGCGCTCAGCCGAACGTAGTCAGGAGTCAGGAGCCAGAAGAGACTCAAACCGCTACCCCCACACCCGATACCCTACACCCCATACCCGCTGTCGAAGACACTCAACGATCCGACACGATCGCTGCCGATATTCCCCGTCCCACACCACCCTTCTGGGGCACCAAAATTCTCCAGCCTGGGGATATTCCCTGGGACGAGCTTTTTGGGTATCTCGACCTGCAAGCGCTGATTGCTGGACAGTGGCAGTTCCGCAAACCGCGTGAACAATCCCGCGAAGAATACGACGAGTTCCTGCAAAAAACGGTCTACCCCATCCTGGAGCAATGGAAACACCGCATCGTAGACGAAAACTTGCTGCATCCGCAAGCCATTTACGGCTACTTCCCCGCCCAAGCAGACGGCAATAGCGTTCACCTCTATAACCCCTACACCCCACACCCCACACCCCACACCCCACTTGCCACCTTCACCTTCCCCCGCCAAAAATCCCTCCGCCGCTACTGCATCGCCGACTATTACGCACCCAAAGCATCCGGGATAGTGGATGTTTTCCCCATGCAGGCAGTGACAATGGGCGAAGTCGCTACGGAGTATGCCAAAAAGCTCTTTGACGGCAACAGCTACACCGACTATCTCTACTTCCACGGCATCGCCGTACAGATGGCAGAAGCGCTGGCAGAGTGGGTACACGCCCGCATTCGCCGCGAGTTAGGCTTTGGCAGCGAAGAGCCGAACAACATTCGTGATGTGTTGGCGCAACGCTATCGGGGGTCGCGCTATAGCTTTGGCTATCCCGCCTGCCCCAATATGCAAGATCAGTATATGCTGTTGGATCTGCTGGAAGCCAAACGCATTAACCTCCATATGGATGAAAGCGAACAGCTCTATCCAGAGCAATCAACCACCGCGATCGTCTCCTATCACCCTGCCGCCAGCTACTTTAGTGCGTGAGGGGGAGGGGAAGAGGCGATCGCGATCGCTCCATAAAAACGCTAGAAATACGGTTTTTAATCCTGAAAAAGCCTATACTTTTAATCTTATTGGTCTGAAAGAGGTTGTTACACTAAACTCGTCTGCCTAAACACTCCATTTGAGATCTAATTCGGAACCTGTCCGTTTAAATATTGAATTTGGAATCTTGGGCTGTAACCCGTCTACCTAAACACCTAGTATGGGATTTTAGATAGAAACTTTTAGTCTAAATACAAGTTAGCAAGATACTAGCCTACAGTGAAGGTTAGTGAATCCTATCAACAGAAGTTTCGTAACTTATAATCTTTTCGCAGAATTAGTTTTGGATACTGGTAATTTTAAACACTCTAAATTGAGTAAATGCGTACTGTAAAAGAGTTTTTAAGAGACATTGCTAGCCAATTGATTTTCGATTTTGGTAGAGGTGAGAATGCAAATCATTCTGGTGAAAAGGGTAGTATTGGTGAAACGGCTGCTAAAAAAAGGCTTGCAGAGGCGCTGCCGGGTTTCATTAATGTAGGTAGTGGCTTTGTTCTTGATAGTTTTGACTCAATATCGAAACAGACAGACTTAATTATTTATGAGAATATATGTCCAAGCTTTACCTTGGGTACGGATCATGAGTATAGATACTATCCGTGTGAAGGCGTGTGTGCTGTTGGTGAAGTCAAAACAAAATTAGAAAAGTCCGAACTCGAGGATGCTTATGAGAAAATAGCCTCAGTAAAGAGGTTAAAACGCAACCCTGCAAGAAACTCATTTCGCAAGTTCGGCTCAAATCAGGCTATTGTCGCAAACCATACTAATGCACTCGATCCTA
>JBBSHC010000006.1:0-16575 GCA_038253425.1 Leptolyngbyales cyanobacterium
CGGGGTTGATGGCAATGGACAACGGGAACTGGCAGACGCGATCGCGGGTTTACATCCCGTGACTCAAGGCAGTATGACGCTGAATGGGACGGATATCACTCATTGGACAGCACAGCAACGCGTTAAACAGCTTAAGCTCGGCTACATTCCCGAAGACCGCCAAAAAATGGGGTTGGTGATGCGGTTTAGCATTGCCCGCAATCTGATCTTGAAAGCCTTTCAGCGGTTGCCCTTTTGTCGTCACTGGTTCTTGCAGTCAGCCGCGATCGACGCTCATGCCAACCATGCCATCCAAACGTTTGATATCCGGGCAACCAGCGGTGAGTTGCGGGTGAGTCAGTTGTCGGGCGGCAATCAGCAAAAGGTGGTGCTGGCGCGAGAATTGTCGGGCGAACCGGATTTGATTCTTGCCATGCAAGCAACGCGTGGTTTGGATGTGGGTGCTACGGAATATGTGCAGCAAGCGCTGCTGGCAGAACGAGCACGGGGAGCCGCTATTCTCTATATCTCAACCGAATTGGAGGATGTCATGGCAATGAGCGATCGCATTGCGGTGATGTATGAAGGTCAATTTCTTGCCACCCTCGATCGACAAGCGGCAACAGCGGCAAACATTGGGCTACTGATGGCGGGCGATCGCCAAACGTTATCCTGTTAACCTTTAATTTACAAAAGCTTAACTTTGACGAAAACTTAGCTGTCTATCCTGTTATAGCTGCCGCCACAGAGCTTAGGACACTGGGATCAAAGGGGGTGTGGGGCTTTGCCTCCAGCCAGGGGTGCCACCCCTGCACCCCGTCCTAACCAGAATGGCTATGGCTATATCGCGTATACCGGGCTAAATGCAAGCGCTTCACGAGTCGTCTAACGAGTAACAAGCCGTTGGAGCGACGTTGTTTCTAAAAACAAGATAGCCGTCTTACAGAAAGTGGTAAGCATTGATGTAAGACATTGATGTAAGAGTGCTGTAGGGCTGTTGCTCTGGCAGTGCTACTGATTTTCGTGAACTGGTAGCGGCTCTTTCAGCTTGTGATAACGGAACGTCAACGATCTTAGGCTCAACGCTAACTGGTTGCGATCGTTTCAAGTTACATATACCGAGATTTTTAACTTTAACTACTCATAAAACGCGAATGTCTGAAGCCGTAAAATTAAACACGTTTATGCGATCGTCAGGAATTTCCAGCCTTCCAGACAATTCCCAGCCGTTTATCTTAGTGGTTGAAGATGAAGCACTGATCCGTGAAACTGTGACGATGGCATTAACAGACGAGGGTTACCAGGTATTGGCGGTTGAAGATGGTCGTCAAGCCTGCGATGTTATTCGCGCGTCTCACCTATCCTCTAGCCATGAAGAAGGCGAGCCACCCGCAATTGATTTGATCGTCCTCGATTTAATGTTGCCTTATATTAATGGGCTTGATTTGTGTCGCCTGGTGCGTCAAGAAGGCATCACCACACCCATTTTGATGCTGAGTGCCAAGAGTACCGAAACTGACGTGGTTGTTGGGCTAGAAATTGGAGCCGATGATTATCTGGCGAAGCCGTTTGGAATGCGGGAACTCATTGCACGCTGTCGATCGCTATTGCGTCGCGCCAATCGTCAGTCACCGCTCCAAGAGCATCTTGTCCTTGAGTTTCAAGACATTGCGCTGTATCCGCAAGAGTGCCGGGTTACAGTACGCAGCCAGGAAGTCAACCTGTCGCCCAAAGAATTCACGCTACTGGAATTGTTTATGAACAACCCACGTCGGGTCTTCTCCCGCGATCAACTGCTGGAACGCGCGTGGGGCATCGACTTTATGGGTGATTCTAAAACTGTAGATGTTCACATTCGCTGGCTACGCGAAAAGCTGGAGCTAGATCCCAGCAGTCCGCAATATATTATTACTGTGCGCGGCTTTGGCTATCGCTTGGGCTGAGCGATCGGCGTATGCACGCTTCACCTGCTCTCTGTTTTGTCCTGGCGAGTCACTAAGAGCCAACCTTCTGCCTTTCCTAAGAGGTGCACAGAGGGTAGCGCGAGTTGGGTCAGTGTAGCGGGAGCAACCAAGAGGTACGGCTGGGGCTGTTCTTGCCAGTGGGCTTTGAGGGCGGCATTGATCTGGCTAGTGTCATTAGAAGCGGGAATAACACGTCGATCGCTATAGAAATTGAGCGACGGACGGTAAATTTTGTACGATGTCCAGATCAGTTGGGTCGGCGGGGTCTGCTGCTGAAGCAGTGCGGCAACAGGCTTCACTGGGTAAGCTTCATCCAGTTCCCAAACCCAGTAGGGTGATGCCATAAACAGCAACAGCGAGACATACATGCCCCACAGCAGCACCAAAATGAATTGTGCATCACGCTGCCACATGAGCAAGACTGTTACCGTTAGTGTCAGTGCGATCGCCACTAACACTAAGGGGAGTCCCGGCTCCGGTTGGGAACCCATGCTGCTGAAATAGAAACTGCCTGCCCAACCGACGATCGCCACCAGGCTCAGCAACACCATTGAGACAACAGGATAGCGACGACGCGGCAGTTGTACCAGCCCAAACAGGTTAGATGGCTGCCAAAGTTCAGTAAGGCAGACGCCTGCCGCGATCGCTAACGCTGGATAGACAGGCAGCACATACCAGGGCAATTTCGTTCTCATCAGTGAAATAACACCTAGATAGCCGATGACCCATACCAGCACCAGCTTTGCCCAACCTAGATTGCGATTTTCCCACGTCGATCGCAGCCCCTGCGGGAAAAACAACAGCCAGGGCAGACTAAATTTGAGCAGTTCCAGTAAGTAATACCAGGGAGCGCCCCGATTACCCTCGACCGGAAGCACCAGCCGATCGAATGACTGGCTCAGTAGACCTGTATTAACAAATTGCTGCCCGTAGTGCTGCCACTGTGCGCTGTACCAGGTAACGACAGGCGCGCTACCCAGAAACAAACCAACCCAAACATAGGCAGACGTCAGCAGACGAGGCGTATCCCACAAAACAAATGCCAGCGCGATCGCGCCAATCAGTAATGCCACGACACCTTTAGTCAGGCACAGCAACCCAAACGCCAGACCAACGCCCAAGCCCCAGCGCAAATTTCGCCGCATTCGCAAGACACAAAAGATCAGCAGCAAAAAAAAGCACAGCACAGCACCATCCAGCATTGCCAGTCGTCCATGCCTGACCACAGGCAGCAGAGTCAAGTACACCAACGCCGCAAAAATGGCTGGAGTACGACGAACAAAGAGTTCGCGCCCAACGCCATACAAAAGGGGCACAGACAACGCAGTAAGGCTGGCACCCGGTAAACGTGCTGTCCACTCATTAACACCGCCCCAGCGAAATGCCCCAGCCATCAGCCAGTGCATGAGGGGTGGTTTGTTGAGATACGGTTCTCCTGCGATCGTAGGATGCAGCCAGGTCAATGCCCCAGGTGGCGATCGCCAGATTTCCCGTGCAACTTGCGCCACCGTCCCTTCGTCCCAATCGCGCAAGGGCACGCCACCCAAATTCACGCCAAATAAAAGCCCCGCTGCCACCAAAAGCCCCAACCACCACAGGCGGTCAATCCATGCAGCGGCGATCGCTAAATTTTTAAACCGTTCCCAGAAAAGTGCTTTGCGAATCATCAGGCGCTTTTAGCGTGCAGATTTTAGCAGTTGGTTTGCAGGAATAGAAATATGGAAGACGAGCAGCGAGGTGCAGCAACAGTCAGAAGGCAATCAGGTAACCAATTAACAGACAGCATTTAGTGGTGAGCAGTCTGCCTCACTCTTAGAGCATGTTCAAAAGTAACTGCATAGATTCCGTTCAGCTTAGCCGCTGATCGCTGACTGCTGACCGCTACAAGCCCTTTTTTATACCTGTATCCTTCCTCACTCCTCATCATCTTGCCTCGGCGGCATAAAGCGCTCGATCTGCCTTGCCATCGTTAAGATAAGCAGCGTTAGCAGCGTACCCACCAAACTGGCTTGCCACAAGCCACAGCCTGCGACCATGCCAAGTGCCGCTACGACCCAGATGGCAGCGGCTGAGGTTAACCCTTTAACTTTCGGTTTGAGCGATCGCACATTCGATTGATGAATAATTTCACCCGCACCTAAAAAGCCAACGCCCGTAGCAACACCTTGAATGGAGCGACTGATCGCATCAGGGTGAGAGCTAACCCCAACCGTGAGCGGAATCACAATAAACATTGCCGCACCCAAACTAACCAGCATGTGGGTTCTTAAGCCAGCGGCTTTCCCTGCAAGTTGTCGATTTAAGCCGATCGCTCCACCCACAAAAACAGCTAAGCTCAAGCGCCAGGTCAGCCCCAACCAGTCGCTTGGGTTAATGCCAAATGCATCTACCGATACTGCCAATGAGTCACCTCTTGACGCAAAAACTAGAAGACCTAATTATACGAACTTCGAGTAACGCCTATCTCAAGACTCGGAAGATACAACCGCGAATGACTGAGAGCATGAGCCTGTCAGCAGCCACACAATCTCAACTCAGGCTGCTCAACTCAAGCTCAAAGCAAACGGTAGCATTCTCTAATCGGACTTACGCGTAAGGTGTTTAGATCCCCGGCTTCTGGTTAAAACTTCAGTTATAAAAGCCCCCTATCGTAGAAGTCGGGGATCTTTGCGTCAGTCAAACAGCAGCATTTTCTAATAAGCAACTGGGAGGCGGCGAGTCGTGGGATTAAGTTCTGGCTGCACTGATTGAGGGGTTTCAAGCGGCTTTGGACGGGTAAGAATCGGTGCAGTGTTGTCAGGACTGGCAGACGGCACGATCGCGGGCAGCTTTGTGCTCAAGGTCGGTGCGATCGCTACGGGCTGCGGTGTCGATGGTTTCACATTCTGAGCGTCTTTTGCCGAGGTATTGACCTGGAGCGCTTTTAGAGACTTCGTACTAAGGGAAACCCTACCGTCACGGAGCGCCGCTTCAATCGTATCCAGCGCGATCGGTTTAGTGCCATTACCGGGCAAATCCACCACCACTAAATAACCCGCAAATTTTTTGCCGCCAACTGTTTCCAGGGCATCTAAAATCTTTGGCATATCTGCTTGAAGTAGCTGACCACCCTCGGTATATAGTTCCAACGCAGAGAGACAGCCAATGGTAGGGTTCCAGTTATAGCTGTAGGGATTGCGCTCTTTGCCGCTGAAAAAATCTGGTGATTCGCCCGTGCCGTGAATGCGGAAAAACGATCGCCCCGCCTTGCCTGCCCAGTAGCTTTCCTGGATTGCCCAGTAATTGCGCCAGGAGGACGGCAAAAGACGCTTGTAGTCATCCTGGCTGCCCCGAAAAGGACCCGACTTTCCGGGTAGGAACTGTTTGGCACCCGCTTCAAAGGGCACAAATAGATTTACCAGCGAAAATTGACCATACGCTCGAAAAAATTCGTCATCCGGCTGGGGCACTACGCCTTCCATCCGAAAAATGCCCTGGGGTGTTTCACCACGCACAAAGTTCCAACCCAAGCCGTGGATCGATCGGAGCAGCAGCGGCACCGACCAGAGCCGCCCATCTGACTGACGCACAAAGGCACCGTTGCGGTCTTTGAGCACCGTCTGGCAAAGCACCGTCCGATCTTGTTGACAGAATACATACAGATGCACTTGCTTAGCGGCGATCGTCCAATTCAACAAATCCTTCAACGGTGGCATGGGGCTTGGCGAGATCAGTTCTGCCATTTCACGCAGCGTTGTCTGCAAAGAGACATTCGTTGACCAACTTGGAAACCGTGCTTTGACTCGCCCTGCTAAACCCTGCATCTGCTCTGGCGTCATCCCACCTCTGGTAAGGGCAGACAATGACATGGCGACCCATTCGGGATCAGTGCTGCGCTCGATCGTCTGCGAGAACTGCTGACCCACATGAGAAGAACGGCTGGGATCACTCAAATACAGTTGAGTGCCAACCTGTGTTGCCATATCAATGGTTCGCTTCTGTGCATCTGATAACCCAGGACGAACGGTGAGCGAGAGGATGTCAGCGATCGCTTCGCCAACGAACGGATCTTGAGCTTGCACCACGGCTGTCGTCCACAGCAAATTGCGCCAGTGCTTTTCATTGGCATTCGTGACAGGGTAACGATTGAGATCAAAATTTTCAGGACGAATTTGGCGGCTTTGTTCCTGGCGCTGTTCAACGCGGAATGCGGCTGTTGCTTGCACCTTTTCCTGATTGTTACCAGCTAAAACAGTTGGCACGCCAGCATTTGACATGCGTATCGGTTTAAGCGCCAGCCCTCCCATGAGCAATAGCCCACTTAACAGCGTAGCTGCGCCATAGTGCCGTACAGCATGAGATTTATGTGAGAAGCATTTCATCAGAGCGTACACAGCGTTAGTAAAGACAGGCGGATGATCATAAGGATTCCCTAATTTCTAGCATCCATGCGCGAGAAATGCGGTGATGTTCAAAATCTTAAAAAGAACTCAGCAGCAAAATATTGCTGAAGCGCTTGCCAAAGCAGCCTTTTTTGCAAAGTTTGAACTCAGCCCTGGGAACTTAACAACGACTTTGAAATTCTTCACAAATAGAGTCGCTATGTTACCATCTGGATGGCTAACTTGGCTCTGGGTCATTAATTAGCTAGATCTGGTGGAGGAGGAGCTTACAGAAGTGCAAACTAGCATTTCGTCGGGGTTGGAAGGCGCGCCAGTGCCTAACGTACACACATCTAGCGCTCAGTTGCAGCGCAGTCATCCCGAACCGATTCGGGTGGGTGTGATCGGGGTTGGCAATATGGGACAGCACCATACTCGCGTTTTGAGTATGTTGAAGGATGTTGAGTTGGTCGGCGTGTCGGATGTAAATGCAGAACGCGGCATTGATACGGCAAGCAAATATCGAGTGCGTTTTTTTGAAGATTACCGCGATCTATTAGCTCACGTCGATGCAGTGTGTGTTGCTGTGCCAACGCGTTTGCACCATGCGGTGGGCATGACCTGTCTTCAGGCTGGGGTGCATGTGCTGATTGAAAAACCGATCGCTGCTAGCATTGCTGAAGCTGAATCGCTCGTCAACGCTGCTGCTGAGTCCCAGTGTATTTTACAGGTGGGGCACATTGAGCGGTTTAATCCAGCATTCCAGGAGTTGAGCAAGATCCTGAAGACAGAGGAACTACTGGCACTGGAAGCGCATCGGATGAGTCCCTATAGCGATCGCGCTAATGATGTCTCTGTCGTCCTCGATCTGATGATCCATGACATTGATCTTTTGCTAGAACTGGCAGCCGCACCCGTTGTCAAGCTGACCGCCAGCGGTAGCCGTGCGTCTGATTCTGGCTTTCTCGATTACGTC
The DNA here is from genome assembly GCA_038253425.1 of Leptolyngbyales cyanobacterium. Taxonomy (GTDB): domain Bacteria; phylum Cyanobacteriota; class Cyanobacteriia; order Leptolyngbyales; family Leptolyngbyaceae; genus Stenomitos. The sequence goes on from JBBSHC010000006.1 coordinate 7,281, forward strand.
ACCGCTACCCTGGGCTTTGCGAACGGCATTGTTGCCACACTCACCTCTAGCAAAGTCACGCATCGCAAAATCCGTCGCATCGCAGCTCACTGCAAAAACTCACTCACCGAAGCCGATTTTCTCAACAACGAAATCCTGATTCATCGGCGGACGACTGCCAATTGCATGACCGATCATGGTCAGGTACTTTATCGGCAAGATGGGTTAATCGAAAAGGTTTACACCAGCAACATCGAGCCGCTGAATGCTGAGTTGGAGCATTTCGTTGGCTGTGTGCGGGGTGGCAATCAACCCTCGGTTGGCGGTGAGCAAGCTCTCAAAGCCCTCCGACTCGCTAGTGTGATTGAGCAGATGGCGCTAGATGGTCAGGCATGGCAGTTAAATGATTTGCAGTTGCAGGGTCAACCGCAGGCGATCGCGGTTTAGGAATAGCAGCGCACGCTGAAGACGTAAACTCTGTTCTCTATAGCCTCCATGCTTGAGACGATCGCGGCTCAAGGGGGTTGGCTTTGACATAAACAGTAAACCTGATGGCGGTGTAGAGCCACTCTTACACCGATCGCGTCGGTTAACCTGCACTGTGAGTTGGCAGTGGTAATACGCGATGGATTGGCAGCAGCACACTGAAGGTAGACCCTTCTCCTGGCTTGCTCTTGACTGAAATCGACCCACCCGCGTGGATAATCAACTGCTGCACGATCGTTAAGCCCAAGCCTGCACCACCCGTTTCTAAGGCGGCGGACTGTCGTACCCGGTAAAAACGGTCAAAGATTTTTGGGATTTCATGTGGAGCCATACCGACACCCGTATCACTAAACTCTAAATTGACGTAGTTGCCTTTTTGGCGGGCGCGCACCCACACTTGACCACCGCTAGGGGTGAACTTGATGCCGTTATGCAACAGGTTGATCACGATTTGCTTAAGCCAACTGCTCATGCAGGCGATCGCAGGTAGATCGTCAGGCACTGTACAGGTCAAAACAATCCCCTTTTCCTCTGCTAAGGGCTGGTAGGTACTGACGACGCCTGGTACTACGTCGTAGACCCGAAGGGGCTGGAGCACCGTTTGATCGGCGATCTGATCGAACTGCACCAAGTCGAGCAAGCTGGTAATTAAGTTGCTTTGGCGATCGCACTCTTTGGCAATGAGATCCATATAGCGCTGACGCTGCGGTAGTTTCAGGCTGGGTGAGTTCAGTAGTGTGAGTGCGGTTTTAATGGTCGTTAGGGGTGTTCGCAATTCTTGCCCCACCGTATTGATAAAATCTTCCTTCGATCGCAACGCACTCGTTAATTCTTCGTTGTGAAGTTGTAAGGGTTCTACTAACTCTGCCTGCCGTCGATAGACCGCATGACGCTGCCAAATTTCCTCCTGGCGCTGGAGTTGTTTCACGAACAGATGTCCCAGAGTGGTCGGGTCGATCGCCGCCATCGCTTCTGTAGGCATCAGGCTGTGCCACTGCATGACCGCATCAGTTAACGCCATGACAGGCAGCGCACCATTGCTCGGCTCGTTAGCCGCTACCATTTCACTGCCTGACGCTGCGATCGTCTGTGCCCCTTCCAAGCCCTTCAGAACGTGCTGAATGAGAGTGGCGTCAAACGAGGCTAGTAGCAGCAAGTGTTGGCGTCGTTCGTGAGGGTCATCAATAGCCCCCGTTAATCCCAGTTCTGTTAGCCCTGCCTTTGTATCTGGAACGCTGCTACCCGTCGCTTTGCTAAGATGCGCCGAGCGGGGACGGTGCGCCAAAATTGCCCCCTGAAAATCTGCCGTCCAAACGATCAAAAAATACTCTCGCCGCAGTTGGCTGTCAGGCGAAAGCTGAATCTCATGCCATACATTTGTTATGTTGGCTGTTGGCTGACTCGGTGCAGGTGTGCTGTCAGCGATCGCCGCACCGACCATGCCAGCGTCATCAATGCCTTCTTCGCGATGATTCTTAAAAACGTAAAGCCCTCTTGGAATACCCTCCAGGGTGCTATACCGCTCTAGTTCAGCCTGCCAAGTATCGCCCTTGGGTAACTTTGCCCAAACGATCGCGGGCAAGGCACGTTCAACGATCAAATCAATAAAGGCGCTCAACATTGATTTGAGTGTCGCTGGGCTAACCTGCAAAACAGGCGGTGCTAGATCTGTCGTCAACGCTAACTCATACAGAGAGACATCTGAAGCTGAGGTTGAAGTCATGGGTGGCAGAGAAAAAACGGAGTGGCAAATTCCGACGCTTAAACCCTGATCGGCGAATGAACCAGATCGGTTTCACAGCAAGCGACAATTCATTGTAGAAAATCATCGCGGTTCTGTAGCATCGATCTACAGTTAGTTTACCGTTTGCAAAAAAGTATTGCTCTTTTCTGGTGTTGCTACTAAATGCGTTCCGGTTCTGCCACAGCACACGTAGAGGAAGAGGCTTGGCGATCGCACTACTACTAGGCTTTGGTTTCAGGCATAAGTCTTCAAAAGGATGGACATTGCCTTGTAAGCGACGTTTTATGTCAGATGCGGTCAAACACCTGCATCTTGAGGTGTCGCAAGAGCAACTGCTTTCAAGCCATAAAAACGATCCCTTTTTTGAAGGCGATGTTCTTGCCATCTTAAGGCAATCAAACTGGTCATAGAGAGCATTTGTCCCGGCTCTTCCATCTGCGTTAGGAAAAAACCAAAAGCCAGCGCAGACAGCATGATAAATCTAGAAAAGTCATCTAAGCAAAGCCGATTCCACACAATGGACCAAAGGTATAGATATGCCCCCAGCCCGACAAAACCTAAATCGCCCCAAATGCCAACCCAGCTAAAGAGCGGGACGAACAAAGACGATTCCATACTCAAATAACCGTCATTGAGCGCTACATCCCAAAGAGCCTCTGCGATCGGACGGGTTGTAGCCCCTAAGGGTAGCAAGAGACTGGCATACTCTTTAAGAACCCATCCTCCTAATCTACCAATGGTATGACCCGGACCCAAACCGAAAAGCCAGTTAAATGGTGAGTCATAGTGAGACAGAACCATACCAATACCCATTAACTTGGTTTGCGTGCCTTCACCATCAGGGGTATAGAGATCCATTCGATCAATCCAATTTTTAAAGCCTCCTGCCCCTTCAAAGTCTACATTTTCTACCAGCCAGAAAAAAGCATACAAAACGATAACTATTGCACCAAAAGAAATGAGAAATTTTCCAATATTTTTAACTTTAGTCATTGACAGTAAGATCCAGCCAATAATAAAAGCTAGAAGAACTTGTTTTGAATCGGAGATAAGCAGTTGATAGAATGCAGCCAAGCAACCTAATACTCGTAACGTAAAAGGAACAGGCTTAGGGCTTGTAAAATAATAAAGTGCAAAGCTAATTGACACCGCAACCGAGACGTAGTTGCCAGCACCTGAGAGATAGAAAACCCCCTGGATATTATCCTGTGCAGTCATTCTAGTAACGGGAAGAACTCCAGCGCTAATCAAAACAAATTGAGCCAAGGCTAGAAAGAGGTTAATTAACGCCGCAATGAACAGCCAACGCTTCAACCGTTCAATGCTTACCGTAGACGGTGCAAGACAAACGATCGCCAGTGGCAGCATAAATGGCTCTGCCAGCAGCAAAAAGTCTAAAAAGACATTGATGAATCCGGCACCGTTGAGCAGTGCGCTAGCCACCATAATGACAAGAAAGATCGAAAGACCGACGATGAACTCCCAAAAGATCGAAATCTGCTTTCGATCTCTCACATTTGATTTGACAATGGCGATCCCAAGCGCGAATGGTACTACGGCAAAGTGGAGAAAATTAATGATTGACGGTATACCGATCGCGCTAAAGATGCGGGGAAAAAAGGCAGTAGCAAAAGCAAGTAATATCAGTACCGAAACTTTCATGTCAGCGCTTAATTAACGGGGCGTAGGTAGATTGCTTGCTGAACAGCCTTATAAAACTTGAGATACTGATCTGCCGTAACCAGTCTTGTAAAACGCGAGTCTTTGGAAATCTCTTCCCCATTGGGTTTTGCTAAAGTATGTGCTATTGCCTGCACAAGATTTTTGACTGGATCACCATTTAAATCAAAATAGGTGCAAGCAGAGGAGCCGATTTCTTTGAGGATGGGAATATCCGAACAAACAACTCTACAAGAGAGATGCAGCGCCTCCGCTAATGGCAAACAGAACCCTTCTGTAGACGATGCAATAATAAAACTTTCGCAGTGTTGATACAGCCAGCGTAGTTCTCCATCATTGATGGATGAAAGCATAAGCACTTGATCTTGAAGCGATCGCATATTGATTTGGTGCCAAAGATTGTCAGTTTCGGGTCCAGGGCTACCAACAATAATTAATTTGCTTGACTCCTGCAACTTATACTGGCTAAGCAGTGCTGCATATGCTTGTATGAGCAAATCCAGATTTTTATTTTTGCGGTGTTGGGCAACGCATAACAAAAATGGAAAGCTGGTGTTACTTTCTAAAGCTTTGGGAATGGTTGGACTCACATCGCTGAAATCGACACTGTTATAGACAACCGTTGTTTGCTTACGGAGGCTAATACCTGAGAAGTAAACCTCAAGCTGTTTTAGGGTCACTTGAGAAACACAGGAAAGCCCGTCGCTCTGATTAATACACTGCTTGAGAAAGAGCTGGTTGAACAAAACTTGTGGATAGCCGAAATTCTCTGGGCATTCGTAGGGATACAGATCATGCACTGTTGTGACAACAGGCGAGGCAAACAACGCCCGGAAAAAGGGCATGGGAAACGACAGATGTACGATGTCGGGATACAAACTGTTTGCCAGCTTTGGTAAACCAAGCAGAAACCAGCGATTTCTAGAAATTGCCGTGTTCTTAATATCTACACTTACCAGGTGAATCTTAGCTGAAGACAGCACGAAGGAGGTTTCAAAATATTTCTGTTGCCATGCGCCAACTACAAGCGTCACGTGAGTAACTTGTGCTGTCTCGGCAAGACATTGAGCGAGATTCGCGGCATGTCTGCAAACACCAGTCGGCTTTGAAGGTCTATGTAGCGCTGCAATCAAAACATGCATATCAGCATTATTCCTCACAAGAACTGTTTACAGTTGAGGGCTGCTCAAAAGACAGCTTGATCTTTCTTAAGTTGAGCAGCCGCGACTTCGTAAACTTGAGCCAGTTGTTGCCCTCTTACTGTCCAGCTATAGGCTTCGGTTACGAGTGTTCGTCCTGCCTGACTCATGGTTGCTAAGCGATCGGAGTCGTTGGCTAGGCAAACCATTGCTTGAGCAATATCCTCTGCTGCCTGCTCAGGATGATGGGCGGGTATCTTGAATCCGGTTTCCTTTGTCACCTGGACAGCGGGTCCGCCTAAATCCAAACAAATGACTGGACGTCCGGCTGCCATTGCTTCTATACAAACCCCTCCGCCTGAGTCATGCAGGCTAGGGTGAATTAGTACATGGCATTGGGCAAGTTTATCTAATGCCTCTTCTCGAGAGACATTGCCCCAGAATTTGATCTGTTTAAAGATCCCCAAATCAACTGCAAGTGCTTTCAAACAGTCTAGTTCGGGTCCATCGCCAACTATCCAATACTCTGCATGGGGTAAGTTTGCTTGAGCAAAGGCGCGCAACCCCAGATGAAAGCCTTTCCAGTGTAGTAGTCTACCCATACTGATGAACCTCAGTGGCAATTCTGGCGGCAGGTTGTATTGATTAAGGTAGGCAATATCGTCGATTGATAGACCGATCGCAGAGGCAATCTGTATGTTTCTTGCACCTACTTTAGAGAGCCGTTGAGCCGTATCTTCAGTAGTCGCTCGAACAACAGCGCTTCTTTTAGCCGTCAGATGAACGAACGGATCTAGCTCTCCAATTCCACGTAAAAGACTTCGTGCAATCTCGTACACTTTGGCACGCAAACTAAAGTCTTGCCAGAACGGCTTGGGTGCAGACTCGCCTCCACCAACGGGTCCCCAGATAAAGGGCACTGGTAAGAACGAAAGAAAGCTGGGCGTTGAGTGTCGAACAAAGGTAACGTGATGAATCAAATCGAAGTTAATTTCACGATGCAGGCGACGAGCGACAAAATATGCCTGGATTTGCCAGAGGTAATAGTGGATTTGCATGGCTCCGGTTGAACCCCAACGCCACATGCCTCCGATGATGGGTAAGGTAAAGTAAACAAAGTGGAGACTGGGCACTGGGTTGCAGGCTAACTCAGCTTCGATCGCGTCTTTGCTTTCATCGGGGCGGGTTAGCACCCAAACGTCGTGATACTTGGCAGCCTCTCGTGCAACGCTCCAACCTACGCCGCGTTCAGAGCCTTTGCCAGGTTCGCAAGAGTAAGCAGAAATCAGGACTTTCATGCGGAGTGAGCCTTTTCAGTAGAGAAACGTGAGTGAAGTGAAAGCAGCAGATTCGGGTAAGTACTCACGAGCGATCGAGTGATTGAGCGATCGACTCAGGCTGTTTAAGCAGTCGATAATCATTTGCCATGCAGCGGTTGCTCTAGCCGAGTTGTAGCAGACTCATTGGCGTCTGTTTGCTCTAGTACGTATTCATACACTTCAGCTACTTTGGCGGCGGTTTGCTCCCAGGTGAAGGCTTTCACCCGTTCTAACCCTCTCTTCACCAACTGTTGGTAATAAACAGGATCTTTATGCAGTCGATCGACAGCATCTGCGATCGCGTGAGCATCCAGCGGATCTACCAAAATGCCTGCATCTCCTGCCACTTCAGGCATGGCTGAAACATTAGACGTGATTACTGGAGTGCCACACGCCATTGCCTCTAAAATCGTGAGCCCAAACCCTTCGTGGAGTGAGGGTGCCAGCAACAGATCAGCCGCGTTGTAGATTCGCACCAGCGTCGCTTTGTCTGGCTTGCCCAGGTACTGGATGGACGTAGCCAACCCTTGCGCCTGGATAAAGGCTTTTTGCTGGTCGGTGAAATCTGCACCTGTCTTCCATAGCATGACCGGAATGCCCTGTTGCTGCAAAGCGTGCAAGGCTTCGAGCATTGTGGAGAGGTTTTTGCGAGGGTGGTTTGACCCGACGTTGAGTAAGCAGCAGGTTTCGGGCGTGATTCCTTGCTGGCGGCGCAGGGTTTCGCTCTCGTGTTTGGGTAAGGGTTGAAACGTTGCCTCAACTGCATTTGGTATGACTGCAATACGGGAGCGATCGATCTTTAAGATCTCAGTGGTATCTTTTGCGGTTGCCGTAGAAATGGCGACGATATGGTTGGCATACGCCATGCCGTTGATGGCATGTAGCCACATCTTTTTACTTACGATCGGCAGTTGCACTGAACCCTGAAGGTTGTCAGCGTAGAAAAAATTGACCAAATCGTGACAGGTCACTACCGTTGGCTTTGACAGCTTTCTTAACCCATAAACCATGTGGGCTTCGGCCGGGTCAATGATATGAAAGATATCAGCAGCGTGTTGTTTAACCGTGTGTGGAAAGTGCCAAAAGCGCTCGTAGTATTTCCAGATTCTGAGCAGCAGCGATCGACTCTTGCGATCGATCGATCGAGGCTTAAGATCAACAATGTCCCAATCGGGACGCACCGCCTTTAAGCCTGCCACTAGACCATCCGCATACACATCCATGCTGAACTCAGGCATTGTTCGCGCAATCACTACACGCATTGGTTTATTCCCTCATGCATTCGTTTCGTCTATCCCCAAACTGGTCAGAGGTTGTCTCATAAACCATCGCTCGGTGTTTGTTGTTAATGTGGCTGTGCCGCATCTAAACCGCTTCTTGCAGCGGCTCCTCCTCACTAACAGCATTCGTCCCCCGTTTGGGCTTGAGTGTGGCTTGCCACAGATCAATTAACCGCTCGGCAATGCGTGTGTGGGTGTATTGTTCATGCACTCTGTCGATGCCGTAACGTCCTGCCTCTTGCCGCCAGACGGGTTCACAGATCATGCGCTCTAGAATGGCTGCCAGTCCTGCGGCGTCACCTTCCTGGAAAACCAGATCAGACCGACCAATCACGTTGGGAATTTCGCCGCACGTAGAGCCAACGACTGGAATACCCATTGCCATTGCTTCGATGAGAACATGACCAAACTGCTCTTTCCAGGTGGCGATCGCGCGTGAAGGCAGCACCAACACGTCAAATTTACCGAGTTCGATCGGCGCTTCGTCGTGCCGTACCGAGCCTCTCCATATAACTAACTCCTCTATTTGCTGGGTTTGAGCCTCTTGCCGCAGGTCAGCTTCACTGGGACCAGCACCACAAAGCACAAGGCGGAAGTTTAGCCCTTTTGCTTTAAGCTGACGAGCCGCTGCAAATAAAAGATCAAGCCCCTTTTCGGGCACCAGGCGTCCGAGAAAGCCAATGTGGAGTGCGTCACGGTGATTTACAGGGGGTTGAGGCTGAAACAAGTGAGGGTCTACGCCCATCTGAGGCATCACTTCAAGTAACCCTGTGTAACCCCACTGCCGCAGTAAGTCGGCTCCATCATGATTGCCTGCAATGATGAGACTGGCTGTGCTTAAGACAAACTGACGTAGCCAATGACGCACAGGTGATAAATGACGTTCCATGTTCTCCCACCCAAAGAGAGACAATAGCTTGCCAGTAAGCCTCGACCAGATGGCTAACTCAAAGGCGCAAAGGGAGAACACTTCTTCCTCGACATGCACCACATCGGGCTGAAAGTCGTTGAGCACTTGCCAAATTTTCCACGGTGCGTAAAGGTGTGCGCCGCCACGACCCGTTGCTGTTACGGGTGCTCCATAGATTTGAATCTCTGGATAGGGGGTTTCTAGCTCAAGCAGACGATTCCACTCCAGTGCTTTCCAGTTACTGGGTGCTAATAAACCTACGTTGGCTCTACCAGTTTTGGCGATCGCATCCAGTTTTCCTTGATTCACACCCACCACATAGGTATGACTAACGAGAAGGACACGCAAAGGTGCATCGATCACAGTGCTTACCTTCCTAGTTTAGATAACAATCCTGTCTGTGTATGTAGATAACAATCTTGTCGCTATTCGTACCGCACCCTTCAATTTTTTGGTCGCGCCGCTTCCATCATTCACTTTCAAAACCACGTCGTATGTTCAAAATTTTAAGCAAACCTTTAATAGCGGATTGAGTGAATTTTCTGTTGATTATTTAATTTTTCAGGCAGTGAACCGTTAACGGGGGATGAAGACCTCAAAACCCTACTGAACCAGCGTTTCATGGCTTTGCGCAAGTAATTATTACTTGCTTGCGTAGTATCTGTACAAAATGTTTAACCCATCCAGATCCATATATTTGCTGAAATAGCAATTTAAAGAGCATATTTGGTAAGTAATTACTCCATTTTAGAAACCAA
>JBBSHC010000007.1:0-16534 GCA_038253425.1 Leptolyngbyales cyanobacterium
GTGGACTGTTCTTCAAGGATGGAGACCGATGGGAGCTTGACCACATCCTAGCGCGCTCACAAGGCGGCAAGGCTGTCTACACAAACCTTCAATTACTCCATCGACACTGCCATGTGACAAAAACTGGACTAGAAAGAGCAAGCGCTCCATCATCGTCTGGTCTGACAGGTATGCATGACAAGCACCAGATCACTGAGGAGCCGTGTGAGGTTAACACTTCAAGCACGGTTCTGGAGACCAGCGGGGTGGGTGACTGCTCCGCTGAGTTTAACCCCAGATTACAAATCTCCGGTGCAAAATGGAACGTCGAGTCCGTAAACCCGATGTTGCAATTGAGATGCGTGTTTCTTAATGGTCAACTTGCGTTTTAGCTGTTCTCGCATAAGTGGGATGCTCCCATCGGCTTCTCTACTCTTGGCGTTAAACTCAGCCGTTTCAGGCGTTTATGCTCATACATCAACTTATCTGCTTGTGCTAGCAAGTGTTCTAGTGAAGCATCATCCGTGAGAGCGCAAACCTGAACACCCACACTCATCGCTAGTTGATAGGAACGGGCAGCCGCTTGATTAAATTGATCAATATTTGCTTGCAGGCGCAGGCATAAGACATCTACAGCGTCTGAGCAAGCAGGGATCAAGAGAGCAAATTCATCACCCCCTAGACGGGCAATAATGTCGGCATCACGAAATGTTTGTTTTAAGAGTTGAGCGGCATCTACGATCACTCTGTCTCCAACTTCGTGTCCGAACGTATCGTTGATTTGCTTCAAGCCATCGACATCAGCAAAGAGCAGACAGCAAGGCAACTGAGTGCGTTGGGCCATTTTTAATTGTTGCCCTGCCAATAAAAAGAAACCACGTCGGTTGTACAGCGCTGTCAACTCATCGGTCAACGCTAGCTGTCTTACTTCTGCTTCTGCTTTGAGCCGTTCGGCAATTTCCTGCTCCAGGCATTGATTTTGCTGCTGTAGCTGTTGGTGTTGCTGTTGGATCAGCAATTGGTTTTTAACTCGCATCAGCACTTCCATGTCCTGGAAGGGTTTGGTGATGTAATCTTGTCCGCCCATCGCAAAGGCCTGCGCCTTGTCATCCATGTGATCAAGCGCACTAATAAAAATAATCGGAATATGCAGAGTGGCGGTCGATGCTTTTAACTGCTGGCAGACTTCGTACCCGCCCATGACTGGCATTCTGATATCCAGCAGAATCAGATCGGGTGGATCGCGATGCACACCCTGAAGTGCCATTTTGCCGTTGAGTGCTTTACGCACGCAGTAACCTTCAGACTCTAAGATTTTGGTTAGAAGCCTTAGGTTGTCGGGGGCATCGTCCACGATCAAAATCTTGATTGCAGTAACGGATTTGAGTAGAGTCATCATGTCTTCTGACTAAAGTTGCGTTAAATTGGCAAGCGTTTCGAGTTGGAAGTTATCGACTAGAAACGTCATCCCTTCCAGGAGCGTCTGGGCGGCTTGAGGTATTTGAGCCATCAGTTGTCGGATCTTCCCATCATCCAAATCAAGGGTTGCCTCATGCACTTGAGCAATCCATTCAACAGACATGACGTGCAGATCTTGTCGGCTCAGAGGCTGTCGTTCTGGAAGGTCTGGTGCTACTAAAGTTTCAGTAGCGTAGCAGTAGCGCAGACCGAGATGATGCGCTATCAGCTCGAACAGCACAGAGGCGGTAAACGGTTTCGCGATGTAGTCGTTACAGCCTGCTTGCAAACTGGCTGTGCGATCGTCTTGAAAGGCGTAGGCGGTGAGGGCGATGATTTTAGTGGGATCGCGAGGCGAGAGTGCTTTAGCTGTTCTTGATGCCTCATTCAACTGCTTCTGTTCCTCCTCTCGGAGCCGTCTGGTTGCCTCATAGCCATTCATGATCGGCATCTGTATATCCATAAAAATCAGGTGCGGATGCCACTGTTGCCATTGGGCAAGCGCTTCCACGCCATTTTCGGCGATGTGAACCTCAAACCCAATGGGTTCTAGCAACGCCTGTAAGAGTTGCCGATTTTCGAGCACATCTTCCACCACCAGAATGCGGTATGTCGGTTGTCCTAACTCTAGACCAATGACTAGAGGAGCGGTTTCTGGTTCTACCAGTGGCATGGTTTGAGGCTGGTGTAAAAGCACATGACAGGTAAAGGTTGAACCCACGTTGATGGTGCTTTGCACTGTAATGTCACCCCCCATCAAACGGGCAAACTGGCGGCTGATGGACAATCCCAATCCGGTTCCCTGAGCCTGACGACCTTGCTCGGTTTGCATAAAGGTCTCAAAAATGGCTTCCCAATCACGGCGAGCAATCCCACAACCCATGTCCCTTACTTCAAAGGAAAGCCTCACCACAGGGAAGAGAAGCGGCGTGTTTTGGTCATCAGGATCACCTTGTCGCGTCATCCCGGTTGTTTCCGCCCCCACTCTGACGCTGACGCTGCCCTGGGTTGTGAATTTGATGGCGTTACTAATCAAGTTGATCAAGATTTGCCGTAATTTTGCTTCATCACTGCAAGCATACCGAGGCACGCTTTCGTCTACCTCAAAGGAGAGTGTCAGACCTTTCTGTGAAGCTTTGAGGGCAAACATTTCTTGCAGCGATCGCAGCACACGACGCAGGTTAAAGTCGCTTTCTGTCACGACCAGTTCCCCGGCCTCAATGCGGGACATTTCTAGCACATCATTGATGAGTGCCAGCAGATATTCACCACTGCGGCTAATGATGCCGAGATGCTCATGAAATTCAGTGGGGGTTTTGGGGCTGCGGTTCATCACCTGGGTAAAGCCGAGGATGGCGTTGAGGGGCGTTCGCAGTTCGTGGCTCATCTTCGCGAGAAACTGACTTTTGGTACGGCTGGCGATCGCGGCTCGTTCAGCCGCTTGCTCTAACGCTGCCTGAGAAAACTCCAACACGGCTAGCATCAGCGTGTTTCGCATCATCAGCGCCGCTTCAATCTCGGGTGCTTCCCAGGGAAGTGAAGTGGCGCGCACGGTTTCCTTCCAGATTTGAAAGGATTTGCGCGGGGTCAAGCGTTGTTCGCCGTCTGGGTCAACCACGATCGCCGTGCGAGGATCACCAGCCCAGTGCACCATCTGAATTTGCTCTGGTCTAAACCAAAGCAGGTGGTAAGACTTTTGATGCAACACCAGCGAGATGGCTAAAAGACCGCTTGTAGTGCCTCTGAACGCACTGGCAGGTGGGTAGGCTTGAGCGAGGCTGTCTGTCCGATAGAGATTATGCTGCTTTAGCTGTGGTAGCCAGGCGACAAGCGCTTGAACCGCCTCTAGTGACGGAAGTTGACCCATTAAGGAAATTTGCTGGTCGAGCACAATTGCCACGCCCTCGGCATGAACCAGCTCTAGCAATTGAGTCGCATTCTGAGTCAACACCTGCTGCATAAAATCAGGTTCACGGAGGAAGGACTGCTGCAGGTGATCCTGAATCGCGTTGACCTGGGTGCGGTAACGGCTCAATTCACGCTCTTGCTGATGCACCAGTTCGGCGGAGACAAACTGTCCCAAAAATTCGCAGGTTTTGCGTGTCTCATAGGTCACTAATTTGGGACTGTAATGGTGGCAGGCAATTAACCCCCAGAGGCGATCATCGTTAACTAATGAAATGGTGAGTGACCCAGCGACCCCCATATGCTGTAAGTATTCGACGTGGTAAGGGGAAACGCCCCGCAGGATGCAGTCCCTCAAATCCAGGGGTTGCGCCTCTGGGTCACTGTTGACCGTCACTAAACGGGCAGGGCTATAGTTGATATTGGGAATTTGGCGCACCCAGTTGTGTAGAAACAATTTGCGGGCTGGGACAGGAATATCGGTTGCTGGATAATGCAACCCCAAATAGCTTTCTAACGGCTGCTCTTTTGCCTCCGCAATCACCACACCATGCTCATCGGCTTCAAAACGGTAAACCATGACGCGATCGAACCCCGTCAGCGCCTTTACTTCCTCAGCAAGCATTTGCGTTAAGGCAGCAAGAGTGGTCGTACTGCGAAGGCTCAGGATGACAGTTTGCAGGTGATGGTAAAACTGGGTGGCATGCATGTTCTCGGTGGGAAGCTGAGGCTCTAGTTCTAACAGCAGCCCATCGGCTGTGCGATGGAGGGTACTTCTGAAGGTTTGCGCTCTCACCCCGTTGCTTCCTAACGCTGCCAAGTCTGGGGAAGCGGTGCGCTCCAAACCTGGCAGGCTAGGGAGACTGCTGCTGACCTGTGCTTTTAACTCAAACGGGTTGCAGCGTTCCAGGTTGTCTTGCAGCAGCAGAGCTTTAATGCGTTTGACCTGATCACGAGAAAACAACTGCTGTAACGATTGGCCCAACAAGGCAGTGGCGGCAAGACCAAAAAATTGCTCCACATTCTCACTCACCTGCACGATTGTGAGGTGTGGCTCTTGCAGTACCAGCAGGATGCCATGCGGCTGGATATAGCCTGGAGCAAACACAGACTCCTCAGTACATTCCTCCAGCAGCGTCAGCATGGCGGGGGTAAATTCAGCTTGTTTCATAGCGCTTCAGGGTTTCCTTCTAGGGGGGCAAGTTTGAGCACTGCTGCTTAGAAAGAGCGGCACGGTTGAGTGTGAAGGGGCACAGCTAAGGGTGTACTAGTCTCAGCCATAGACTTTAGACTCTCCTCAAAGCTGCCCCGCGCCCCTAAATAACCGTTGCCGATCGTAAAAACGGTTTCTCTGACGTGCAACTGTGCTGGATCAAATTCAGGTTCGGTCAGCGTCCAGTCTGTATAAAGCAAAGCACGAGCATGAGCTGGCATCTTCATGGGGGTAAGGAATGACGGTTTGCTGATCATGCGGGCAACGATCGCGCTGCCTACCTTTGTCGTCTTTCCCTACTGATGGGTTTTGAATGACTACAAAAGGGACATGCCCTTGCTTGCTCCAGGCACTCCATACTTCTGGTTTAACAGACCCCTGTCTTTTTGGAACACTATCTTTTACACATTTACAGTCTAGATTGTCAACAGTTATAAAGCTTTCATACGTTCTGATGCAAATCAACCCATTCAAACATTTATGTAGGCATACCTTCAAGCATCGCTAAGCCATCTTTAAGGTTGGTAAAGCTCATTGCTAGCGATTTTGCTTCCTTTTAGCTCTGTCTATTCCTCTCACTCGATCTCCACCAATTGCTAGTGTTCACGCTCGTAGCAATCGTGTTAACGTAACCGAGAAATTAGGTTTACCTGGTTCGTGTTTTTGCTCACATTAGAAACAGCATGAGCGCTAGAGCTATGTCATAGAAACAGTCTTAGCATCATCGAGCAACAGAACGCGCGCTCGTGCCTTTTCTACAGAACGGTCAGTTTTTCAAAGCGCTTACTTCAAATCAACTTTAAGAAACTAAAGGTGTTCCTCATGAACTCATTTTTAACGCTTCAATCAACCTTAGCCTGGTGGGTAGAAGTCTCCCTTTCTGCTCCCAAACACACTTATCACCCTGGTCCGTTCAAGAGTCGGGAAGAGGCAACGTTTTCTAGGAGTGCTCATGTAGACACGTTGTATCATCAGGAAACGAGAGATATTACGGCCTTGCTTAAGCAGCGGTAACCTCACAAATTTTGCCTGAAGAGCCATCATGTTGCCTTCCATACAACATCCCACTGCGTCAGTTATGGCTCTTTTAATACAACTGCTAGAGTCTGCAAGCACCACGCCAAACTGTTACAAGCGCAGGACAACTTAGCCTGAAGCTTGTTCAGTCGCAAACTGTAGCTTGCCACGTCATGAGCACCAGCGTCCGGTGAGCTTTTACAGACTCGTTACACGCTTAAGTTTTTAGTAGGAGCATGACTATGTTAGACATCGATGAAATGAGCCAACAAGAGATGCATGCTCTCTTACAAAAAGTAGGACATGGTCACTTAGGTTGTGCGTTGGAAGGACATCCCTATGTGGTGCCCATGCACTATTATTTTGACGAGCCAGACCTCTACCTTTTCACCACAGTAGGGATGAAGACCAAGTATATGGATGTCAATCCAGAAGTCTGTTTGCAAGTGGAAGAAGTCCACGATCTCGAGCATTGGCGCAGCGTGACTGTCATGGGTCAAGCCGAACACATTACAGAGCAGCAAGACATCGATCGCGTGATGCAATTCGTTAAAACGCAAAATCCAACGCTTTCACCCGCAACCAACCGCACCTGGATTGATGCCTGGGGGCGTGCAGAGGTCATGGCACTCTACCGTATCCATCCCAGTGAGATGAGTGGACGCACGACGGAGGGCGTCAGCAGTCAGTGAACCTGGTCAGTGAACTTGGCTCGGATCGCTGCGTTAACTGTGTCATTGCAAACTTCTAAGACAGCATTTTTCAATTGTCTTAGCCACGATTCCTGTAGGGCGGGTTTCACGAAAGCTCGGCTTCAAACCGCTGTCTTTCGGCTCAACCCGCCCCTACCCAATGGGGTTTACTATGGCATCACATCCTCCTGTTTGGACGCTCTCGGCTGAGCAAGTCTACGCCACTCTATCAACGTCGGCTCAGGGACTTTTAGAGGCAGAAGCAGCACTGAGAATCGAGCATTACGGGTTCAATGAACTGCCCGTACCGACTCGACGATCGCTGTTCCTCCGCTTCACGGATCAACTCACCCATTTCATGGCGCTGTTGCTGTGGGTAGCAGGCATGCTGGCGTTTATCTCTGGCACCCCCGAACTGGGTTGGGCCATCTGGGCCGTGATCTGGATTAATGCTGGGTTTAGCTTTTGGCAAGAATTTCAGGCAGAGCAGGCGTTAGCCGCACTCAAGAAACTATTGCCAGCCCAGGCGAAAGTCTATCGAGCGGGCACGCTACGTCAGCTTCCCGTCCGGGCGATGGTGCCGGGCGATGTCCTGCAATTGGAAGAGGGCGATCGCATTGCTGCCGATGCCAGGCTGGTTTCAGTGCAGTCGTTGTCTGTCGATGTCTCCGTGCTAACGGGCGAATCGCTGCCAGTCACTCGCTCAGCGGCACCTGTCGTTACGGAAAAGCTGCGTGCCGCAGAAGTGTCCAGCGGTGGGAAGGGGAAAGAGCAATGGTCTCTGACATTCAAGCCTTGTGCTAGTTGGGATGGGTTCCGGGAGAAAGGGTAAGAGCGGCAGTGCAGTCCTTCTGATGCGTGGACCCTCAACTCAAACTCGGCAGTGGACCGTTAACGGGGGATGAAGACCTCAAAGCCCTACTGAACCAGCGTTTCATGGCTTTGCGAGTAAGTCAGTGGAAATCCTTGCCAGGTAAAGCTTTCAGGCATCTATCACCTCTTTAGAGACCAGTACCCAAACATCTGCTTGCTTTGAGTGCAACCGCGACCGTTCACTCGCTCTAGTCAGATGTTTTTTTGCTGTCACTTGAGCGTGTCTGCCGACTCAGTTTGATGGGACTGCTCCTGGCTGTTCTCATAGTGTGCAACCCACACTGGCTCTACCAACTGCCGCACAGAGCCGTCCCTCATGACCTTAACGCCCTGCTTGCGTAAACGACTCTCGCTACGGGTATAAGTGAGAAAGAGGTAGAAAGATGTAACAACTTGCTAAAACCATTAATAAATGTTGCCGTCTTTGGTCACGCTTGCCAACTTGTGCATAAGGTGAAGACCCACTCTCCCCGCTACTCTTTTTTCTTTGATGGCGGTGCCGCTGTGGCTTTAACTGCCGTCACAAGGACGGGTTGTTCGACTGTCTCTAGGGGAGGCACTTGGGCGACTCGGACTGACGCCGGTCAGTCAAGTAAGCGCTCTTCTCCTCTACTCCATACCGATAAAATATGACTCTGTTCTTAACAGTTCGCGCCAGCGCTCAGAAGCTACCGCTGCTAGGGGACGACCCCCTAGAGTCACCGTCACGTTGGACACCGCTGCGACCAATCCGGCAATGGTTGCTTGGATTTGAAGTGAGTCATCGCCAACAGGCACAGCGGCTCTGCGCTCTGATTCCCGCTCGATGCCCTTTTGAGCGGACGGTCAAGTTGTTTGGTCACACGCTGCTTGTGGTGCCACCCCTCTGTAAACTCAATCCTTTCTACGAGGAGTTGGTGGCGCTGCGTTTCCGGGCGCTCTGCTACTTGGTAAAAGGGTCCGGTGATGACGGTGCGCCCATTTGATCACCACGCGGCTGCGACCCGCCAGCCGCGTCAGTCTGGCGTCCTTACAGCCAGGACACTATGTTTTTCCAGTTCACGCTACAACGGGGGGCTACGATGTCATGCTCGGTTTCTCATGCTGGTGCCGTCCCCTTCGTGCGGCCAACTGTGATCCCAGACAGAGCACAACACCCGTCGTCGCTACCAGCACTGGCTTACGGTCAAGTGGCTGTGCCCCAGTCTGCTCCGCCTGCAACGGCTCCTGTCCTGCTAGACAGGTTAGAAACCGCCGACTCGGTGGCGGTTGTGAAGCAAGCGCTGGACGACTTGGAGGCGCAAGGTTTACTCATGCTCTTTGATCAGCATGAGCAAGTAGCCCAACGTTTGACTGGCGACTTGCTCGCGGCTGGTGTGCTGCAGGGTACGACCACGGTGGAGCCAGTGCTAGCCACGGACACTAAGCTCGACTTTATCCATTTACTGAAACCCTGAAGCACCAATGGTTGTGGCATGTCAGTTTGTCGATGGACTTTTCTTGATATCGGTTCCACCACCGGAAATCCGAAAAAGTTTGCGACCCTGTCTTCGATCTAGGCACCGCCAAGAATGGCTCCCCTTCAAATTGGATAAAGTCGAGCTAAGAACCTATCCGAAAAATGGTAGGAGTTTACGACCGACAATCAAACAAGCCGCAAGCTGAATCAATCCCAAGTAGGATTGTGCTGACTTCGCCCACCGAATGAGAAGACCTCGGAACCGATTGAACCAGGAATGCCCGACTTCGACGACCCAACGACGCGGAGGATGGCGATTGGGGTCACTTGGAGAGGGCAGTGGCGCATCTTTGTTCGGGAGATGAGGCATCTATCCTCGTGCCTCTGCCGCTTGGCGGCAAACATCATCATCATACCCACGGTCTAAACAGAGGTGTTGCTCAATCACGGATAGATATGGAGATTCAATCACCTTGGCATCGAGCAAGTCAGCGAGCTTTTTCATGTCATGACGATTAGCTCCACTGAGAACAACGGCGAGTGGAATGCCTTGAGCATCGCTCAGTAGGTGACTCTTGGAACCAGATTTACTGCGGTCTGTGGGATTGGCTCCAGTTGCTTGAGCATTCCCTTCAGCGGTGCGCTTGCCTAGGGGAGCTTTGACGATGCAACCATCCGCAGATTGCCACTGCCACTCAATGCCCAGAATCTGGGCATATTCTTTTAATAACGCTGCCCAAGCGGCTTCGAGGCAGCCATACTGGGGGTGTAAGCCCAAACCCCAGAAAATTCTGTCAATTCGCACGCTGTTCAATCGTGCCAGAAATTCTTGAAGCGGTCTGAGACCAGTTCGGTACAGCGGGTGGTGTGCTGGATGTTGCGGTGGCAAAGGTAAGGCTGGATCGCCCGTGTATCCTGACCACGGGCACTACACATTCCACAGCGCTGGGCAGGTGATCGACCTGGATGAGATCGTCGCAGGGCTGAATTTGGGCTGACGGAATTTTCTGGGGTTTGGGCTTACACCCCCACTCTGCCAGCCATTCTGGAGGCGAACGGCTCAGGATAGTTCGATGGCTTGGTTCGGGCCGGTGCTTCGGACGCAAGGAGGGCGACTGGCTTGGCAACTTCTGGCATCGAATTCTCGATGGAAAGGTTAGCCTCCAAAGCTCTGGCTTCCTAGAGTTCTTTCGTTGGCGGACCGATTTGCAGCCACAAGATAGGTCCTGCGACGGGTTCGGCCCCGAGCTCAGTGCGGAGGAATGACCGCAGACCTTCGAGCAGCGGATCCATGGAGACCTCCTGCCTTTCGATAAGGCCCCGCGCGAATGCCTGCGCTAGTTCGATCTGCGCTGGCGTTCCGATTGCCTGAATTTCGGCAATCGCGCGCTCAATCGCCGAGCCCACCTCGTGAAGGGCAGGACGATTGCTGGCGCTGAGTAGTGCGACGAATGCATTCAGCAGTACTGTGGCTCGTTGTCGGCGCTGCTCGTTCTTTCGGTCTCGCCCGGCTGTAAGAAAGTGCGTGAGGACGGATGCCGCCAAGGCTGCGAGGAGGGCGAGGAGGGCCGCAGCAATGGGTAAGGGAACCGAGAGCAGCATTGTTGGGGGCTAACGGCACAGGTCAGCGGTTGTAGATATCTTTAAACGTAGCAGAAAGATCGCCCGTCAATCCGCTGCACTGCCGTTAGGGGGGGACAGGACTGAGATTGAGGAGTACACTCACCTCAGAACTGGGAAGCAGGGTGGGAGACGACCATGCACTGAGCGACATTCGATGTCTACTAACATATTGCCTCGCCCCACCCTGCGCTTCTCTCACCAACGAATCCTCAGAGGTCGGTGCGGTTACACCTTCCATAATCTTTTCGCTTTGAGTAGAAGCAGTCCCATTTGATAGCTGCAAGAGGTCTGTTGGAGTTGTCGGCGTACCATACTGAGTGAGATACTGCGGCGAGGCACAAGTGTTGTAGTATGCCGTTGCCAGGTGGTGCATGATTAAACTGTTATCGCTGCTCAAGCCAATCCGCACGGTCGCATCAATGCCCTCCTCAATCAGATCGATCAAGCGATCGTTATAGAACCCATTTGACATCTTTATAATGGTGAATGAAGGCACCTACACCCTCTAATCTAGTCGCTATGGCATATTCCAGCAGTCTCACCGATGCCGAATGGCAAATTCTTGAATCGCTGTTGCCGCAGCTCTTACCGCCGAAGAAACGAACACGACCCTGTGAGTGGACGAAGCGGGAGATTATCGATGGCATCCTCTATCAACGCAAGAATGGCTGTAATTGGGCAGACTTACCGAAAGACTTGCCGCCCTACTCGACGGTCTATTGGCACTACAAGCAGTGGCGAGACTCCGGCGTGCTCGAGCAACTGATGGGCACTCTACATGAACAAGTGCGTGAGCAGGTGGGAAAAACGCCCCAGTGGACAAGCTTAATCATCATTGACTCCCAAGCGGTGAAGCATACTTGTACGGCGAGTGTGACCTCGAAGGGCTTCTGTTTTTACAAAGCAACGAATGGGATCAAAAGGCACCTAGCCGTAGACACGCTTGGCTTTCCCTTCTTCACTCACTGCACGTCTGCAAATGTTTCCGATGATGCAGGCTTGATTGCAAGGCTCACGCTCAACATTGCTTATTTCCAAGCAAAACCCGTCGCTCTGCCCAAGACCACCATCCTGCTAGACCACGGGTATCACATTGATGCTTTGACCGAAGCGTTAGAGCAAGTTTATCCCCAAATCATGACGAAAATCCGCTTTGAGCGTTCGACGAAGCCCTCGAAACAAGCGAAAGCGGCACAAGGCAAAGCGGGCTTTGTCCCAGCCGTCGCAAGATGGGTCATTGAACGCTCCAATGCTTGGATGGAGCGTTGTAAAAGTCTGGTCAAAAACTTTGAGCGCACCCTCGCTCATGCAACCACCAAGATCAATCTCTGCTTTATCAGGCTCATGCTGAAGCGGCTTGCAGCCGCTTCCTGAGATCTCAAATGGGTTCTATAAGGAAACATTCAGCTTTAGCTCAGGGTATTGTGTGGCAAAGCGCAGCAGCGCTGGGGCAATATGCAGTTTGCCAAAGGCAAAGCTCAGATCGAGCCGCAAGGTGCCAATCGGCATCGCTTGCGCTTGTTTGACTTCGAGTTCGGCTTCTTCCAAATCGTTGAGCATTTGCTGAGCGCGTTGATAGAAGCGATCGCCCGCTTCAGTGAGCGTTAAGCTGCGAGTCGTTCGCTGCAGCAAGCGCACCCCTAGTTCATCTTCTAAGCGCAAGACAGCCCGACTCACGGCAGACGGAGCCATGCCCAACTGTCGAGCGGCCTTGGAAAAGCTGCCACATTGAGCAGAGCGCATAAAAAGCGTCAGGCTTTTGAGCTTGTCCATTAGCGCAGCCGCATCTTTGCCTTTTTTGCATAAGTGCTTTGAATTTTAACTACTTTTTCTCTTTCTCTAGACAAGCTACTGTTGAGACAAAATAAAATTTCAAAGCCACAAGAGGGCTGAAACGCGTATGAATCAGCAGGTTAGCTCAGAACAAATTATCTTAGTCACTGGAGCCACGGGCAATCAAGGTGGCGTAGTGGCGCGTCATCTTTTGCAACGCGGAAACTTTAAGGTGCGTGCCTTCGTGCGCGACCCAAACAAGCCTGCCGCTCAAATACTCCAACAAGCGGGAGCAGAACTCGTAGTCGGAGAGTTTAGCGATCGTGCTTCGCTTGACCGCGCTTTGCAAGGGGTTTCCGGCGTTTTTTCCATGCAGAACTTCCGAGATGGAGCGGAAACCGAAATCCGTGAGGGCAAGGCGGTCGCGGAGGCGGCGAAAGCGTCAGCCATTCCGCATTTCGTCTACAGTTCTGTGGGCAGTGCCGAACGCCACACGGGCATTCCGCATTTTGACAGCAAGTTTCAAGTCGAAGAGTATATCCGCGCGATCGAGTTGCCCTACACGATTCTGCGTCCGGTCTTCTTCTTCTACAATTACAACGCGATGCGCCCAATGGTGGAAAAGGGTACACTTTCCCAGCCACTCAGTCCCGAAACAAAGTTGCAGCAGCTTTCCGAAGAAGATTACGGAGAGATGGTCGCTGAGGTGTTTGAGCGTTCTGCCGAGTTCTTGCATCGTGAAGTGGAAATTGCCAGTGTAGAGATGACGATGCCAGAAATCGCTGCTGCGTTTAGCCACGTGCTAGGAAACCCTGTCACCCACCAACAAATTCCCTTTGAAGCGTTTGAGCAACAAGCCGGAGAAGAAGTCACGATCATGTATCGCTGGTTTGAGAACGTCGGCTACGCCGCAGATTTAGCACAGTTGAACCGCGACTTTTCTAAGCTGAGTGACTTTGAATCTTACTTGCGCGATCGCGGTTGGGCAACACCCACCGAAACCGCTGCCAATTGAGCGCCATGCCAGTCATGTGAGCAGATTTGAGACCGAGGAGCATTAAGAGAAGGAGGTAAGGATGAAAGTATTGATGGTAGGAGCAACGGGCAAATATGCCAGCCTCGTCGTGCCTGAACTGAAGCAGCGAGGCGTTACAGTGCGAGCGCTGGTGCGAGACGAGAGTAAGTCAGACGCAGCGCGACAGCAAGGGGTGACGGAGGTTGCGATCGGAGACCTCCAAGACCCAGACAGTCTTCGTGCTGCTACGGATGGAGTAGACGGTGTATTTCACATCAACCCTGCTTTTGTGCAGAATGAGGCAGATTTAGGCGTGGCGATGGTTGAGGCGGCCATTGCATCGGGTGTGCGGAAATTCGTCTTTTCCAGTGTCATCCACCCGTCAATCTCTAAGCTGAGTAATCACGCGGCAAAACGCCCGGTTGAGGAAGCACTGTACGAGTCCGGAATGGAGTTCACCGTGCTGCAACCGACCATGTTCATGCAAAATTTCGACAGCGGCTGGAGTGCCGTGCTGGAGCAGGGGCGCTTCTCCTTACCCTACTCTAAGCACGCAAAGGCATCCTATGTGAACTATCACGATGTGGCGGAAGTGGCGGCGTTAGCACTGACGGGAGATGAGTTAGGTTACGGCACGTTTGAGCTATGTGCCCCCGGCATAGTTAACCGTGTGGAACTAGCGGCGATGATGAGCGAGGCGATCGGGCGCACTATTGAAGCAGATGAATCTCCGTTCGACGAGTGGGTGCAGGCAGCACACATTCCGGAGGGTTTCATGCGCGAGGGTATGAGAACAATGTACACCGACTACAACCAATATGGGTTTCCCGGTGGTAATGCGCTGGTGCTGCGAGCCATTCTCGGACGGAGCCCCTGCACACTACGACAGTACATCCAAGAGCTTGCGAGCCGCAAAGCGGCTACGTGAGCGCTAGACGACGAAGCTTAGAGCGATATCGGGGTATGACGCCGTTCCTGGCAATTAAGTATCACATCGCCTGAAAATCCCTCTCATCAAGGGTTTCAGGTTATGATCTGACCTGTTTTAGTCAACATTGATGAATAGAAGTGGCTGCGAGGGCATGAAGGTGGCACTCAATTGATAACTTCTGCTCATCTTCCTTTCGGTTACCACTCATTGCCACGACCGCAGAAGTCCGGGCTGAAAGGTCCGTCATCTCGTTGAGTGTGTGCCAGTTGAGGCACGAAGGAATCGGGGTGGAGGCGATCGCTCAAGGTTAAGCTTCGGTTAATTGCGTCCAAATCGTGTCCAGGCTTTTTCCGAAGCGCTTAATGTGACAGTTTGTATATGAACGTGTGATGAGTTCGACACGCTACAAGTCAAGAAGCAATTGTGACTGACCGATGATCGTTAGCGCTACTAGGTTCGGCACCATCTGAAGTATCTTGCGACCATGCTAACCTTGATGGCTCAAACCGTAGTCCTAGCTCGCCTGGTAAACTGTAGAACCAGTAAATAGGCGCGACTGTCACTCCAATCGTAACAAGAGCCCCACTATATTGGATAGTCTACAGCTGCAGCGGTGCTCAAACGTGAGGCCTTTGAAGAGCCTTACCGACTTTCCCACAGCACACAAAGATCGGTAGCGGTACGATCGCACAAAGAAGCGTCAGTAGTGCTGTTGCTATTCAAGAAATGGAGGTATTGACCGAAGGATCAAACGCGATATAGTTAGGTATATGCCTAACCAACGACTGCAACCTTTAGATCTCAATCGTGTGTTTCAAGCCCTCGCCGATCCCACTCGACGGGCGGTGCTGGAGCGTCTTACTAGCGGTCCGGCACCGATGAGCGAGCTGGCGCAACCATTTAAGATGGCTCTCCCGTCTTTCTCACAACATCTAGATGTGCTGGAAAAATGTGGCTTGGTGCAGTCTCACAAAACAGGACGTGTACGCACCTATCAGCTGGCACCCCAACCGTTACAAGTAGCAGAGCAATGGTTGGCAGCACAACGTACGCTCTGGGAAGGTCGCCTCGACCAACTGGATTCTTACCTCTTAAACCTCAAGGTGAACAATGATGACTGACACTAGCTTGTACCAACCCGATCCGAAGCTCGATCTCATGTTTGAGCGCGTCGTCGATGTGCCCAGAGAGTTGGTTTGGCAGGCTTGGACGCTGCCAGAACAGCTGAAAAAGTGGTTCACGCCTGCACCCTGGACGACCATTGATTGTGAAATCGATCTGCGTCCCGGTGGTCTTTTCCGTACAGTCATGCGCTCACCAGAGGGGCAGGCATTCCCCAATCTTGGCTGTTATCTTGAGGTCATCAAAGACGAAAAGCTGGTGTGGACGAATGCCTTGGCACCTGGCTATAGACCCGCGCCCCCACCTGCGGAAAATGATTTCTGCTTCACAGCCGTTCTGATGCTGGAAGCGCAGGAGAAGGGCACGAAGTATACCGCGCTCGTGATCCATGAGAATGAAGCGGCACGTCAGCAACACGAGGACATGGGGTTCTACGACGGTTGGGGGAAAGCGCTCGATCAATTAGTTGCGATCGCTAAGCAAGAGGGTGGCTAACAGGGAAGGGCGAGATGTAAGGTCCTGCCATTAGGCTCAATATCGGTTGAGTGCCCTGGGGTCGTTAGGCGTTGCGCTCCTCTTACCGCGCATCATATTCAACCAACGCCACTGCAAGAACACACATTATGATTGACACACCCTTTATCACTGAGTCCACCGCACACCATACTGCCTGCATCCACCTTGTGATCCCACGTGCAGAGATGATGCACGTCTTCGGTCCTGCGATTGACGAACTGGTGGCGACACTTTCAGAGCAAGGCCTGTCACCCACTGGTCCTGCCTTCGCTCACCATTTTAAGGTCACCTCTGAAACGTTTGATTTCGAGGTCGGCTTCGCAACCACGGCTCCGATCGCACCGGCTGGTCGCGTCACCCCTAGTCATTATCCGGCGATGAAGGCGGCACGCACGATTTACCATGGACCCTATGAGGGACTCCCCGCCGCTTGGGGTGCATTCACTGCTTGGATGAAGGCTAACGGGCTCGTGCCAGCCGAAGACCTTTGGGAACACTACGTGACAGGTTCACATGCGAGCCCAGACCCAACGACTTGGCGTACGGAACTCACCCGACCGCTAATCATTTAAGGCTAAGCACTCGTGCTATCGAGCGTAACGCAAGCTTTTGACCGTGCGGTGGGCTTGAAGACACTAGAGATTGAGTTCTTCCGTCAAGGTCTGATCGCCTCTTCAGATGTCTCGATGCAGAGGGTTTCCTAAGACATCGCTTTGTTTGTTTGGCTCTGTCAGTCCTTGGCAGGGTTTTTTACTCAAATTGCTAGCTGCAAAGTATGTTGCTATTTGCCAGTGGCAATCTGCTTTTGCTCGTTTTGGTCGCTGTCATAGCGTGCTAACCTGCATTATTCATGAGCCATGTTCGAGGCAGACAGACTACCCCCGTTCGGTAGGACAGCAGAGGAAGCTGCGGTAAGAACCGCGCTCAAGGGGTACAAAAGCGCGTCAGAAGGGGTCAAACTGGGTGCCTTGAGGGCAAA
>JBBSHC010000008.1:0-16399 GCA_038253425.1 Leptolyngbyales cyanobacterium
ATTTTACAAAGCGACATGTGCGATCGCTGCAACTTTTATTCAAGGTTGTTTTGGTCGAACCTGCTTGACAATCTGCTGTCCAATGACTTTGAGATCGAATCCGATCCCTCTAAAAATCAGGTTGCAGTGTTGGTTTTAACGAAAAGTGATGAGTATTTATACTTTTTATGAGGCTGATCTTCGTCATCCTTAGACCGTCAAGCAGTCTCTAGCGGTGAAAAACTGCAACATCTCAAAACAAAGCTAAACAAAAATTTATAGTTACCTCATCTCTGGTCCTTGTAATGGGTTTTAGCTGGAGACGGGGCTGACATCCGTTAAAATGAGACGTTGCCGCACACTGTCTTTAACTTATGACTGCACAAACCACTGCTTCAGAAAAAAGCGTCTTGCGTCAATCGGTCGTTGGGTCTCGTCGATTCAGCAATTATTGGTGGGCGATTATTGTCTCCGTTGGGGCGGTTGGCTTCCTTCTGTCTGGCATTTCGAGTTACCTCCATGTTAATCTCCTACCTTTTTCCGACCCGACTCAACTCGTATTCATTCCGCAGGGTATCGCCATGGCCTTCTACGGTACAGTGGGAACTCTGTTTAGCCTTTACCTGTGGCTGACCATCCTTTGGGATGTGGGCGCTGGCTACAACGAGTTCGATAAAGAGAAAGGGCAAGTGAAGGTGTTTCGCTGGGGCTTTCCAGGTAAAAATCGCGAAATCGCGCTGACCTGCAAAATGGATGATGTGCAGGCAGTGAGGGTGGACCTCAGAGAGGGACTCAATCCCAAGCGCACGTTGTCTTTGCGAGTTAAAGGCAAACGTGATGTACCACTGACACGAGTGGGTCAACCGCTCTCACTTTCTGAGTTGGAAAACCAAGGAGCCGAATTAGCTCGGTTTTTAGGTGTGCCTTTAGAAGGTCTTTAGGGTAGAAGGTTTTCGCTGATGCGTAGCTTCTAGCTGAAGAGAGGTCTGCATATGCCATAATTGATCGCTCTGATACAGATTTTAGGTGAATTGCTATGCTCAGGACTCTGCGGCGGTGGCTAGTGTTGGTGATGTTCACCAGCGCGATCGCGTTAGGCGGCTGTTTGCCCCAAGACGCATCTCAATCATCCGCAGCCAGCCCCTCTCCTACTCAGACGGCAGCGACCCCGGCAACTCAAGCCAGTAGTCCTCAAGCAAGCGGTGTCCCCAGGTTAGAGGGCAAGGCAACGATCGCCATGGTGGTCAAAGGCAGCACGATCACGATGGAGGTTGACGGCATCAACGCACCGCTCACCGCTGGCAACTTCGTGGATTTAGTCCAGCGCGGCGTTTATAACGGGTTGGTGTTTCATCGAGTCGTGCGCGAACCCCAGCCGTTTGTGGTGCAGGGCGGCGATCCGCAAAGTAAGAACCCCAATTTTCCACCCCAGCAATTAGGTACAGGCAGTTTTGTCGATCCAACAACAAACCAGCCTCGCTATGTACCGCTTGAAATTACTCCTGTCGGCGCTAAAAGCCCGGTCTATCACCAAACGTTCGAGATGGCAGGCATCACAGCGAAACCAAAGCTAACTCACAAACGCGGTGCTCTGGCAATGGCGCGATCGGCTCCCCCGGATTCGGCGTCGTCACAGTTTTACATTACGCTTGCCGATGTCACATTTTTGGATGGCAATTACGCTGTCTTTGGCTATGTGACGCAAGGCATGGAGACAGTGGACAAAATTCAGCAGGGCGATCGCATTGAATCAGCAAAAGTGGTCAAGGGGCTGGAAAATTTAAAAGCGGCAGGCAAGTCATAGAAAGCTGAAGGCTAAAGGATGTAGCTTGCTTCTGCGAAGCAGTAGGCTAAAGGCTAAACGGTTAAAGTCTTTAGCCTTTTTGTTTAAGCTATGGACGTTGTGGTGACGGGCATCGGACTAATTTCGGCGTTGGGTGGGTTGGAGAAAACGTGGAAAAGCTTGCTGGCGGGTGAATCCGGTATACGGTCTTATCAACCGTTTGCAGAATTGTTACCCCGTCCGTTGGCGCTTATTGATCCTATCCCTTCAGACTTGGCTGCACTGACGCAACAAGTGGTCGCTGCGGCGATCGCGGATGCCGGGTTGGTGTCTCCCCTTGAGTCTTGTGGCGTAGTCATAGGCTCTAGCCGTGGTAATCAGGCACAGTGGGAACAATTAGCAAAGGCGATGTGGAATGAGGGCAACGATCGTCCCATTGATACGCCTCCTCAGAAGCTTGAACTGTCATTTCAATCTTTGAATTGGTTACGGACTCTGCCTCATGCAGCAGCGATCGCGGCGGCGCGTCAGATTCAAACCACTGCTGCGGTAGCGTCACCAATGGCGGCGTGTGCTACGGGTTTATGGGCAATCGCACAGGGTTTTGACCTGATTCGCACGGGGCAATATGAACAAGTGCTTGCAGGCGCGATCGAGGCACCCATTACACCCTTAACGCTGGCAGGCTTTGCTCAAATGGGGGCGCTGGCGCAAACGGGAGCCTACCCCTTCGATCGTCACCGTGAGGGTTTGGTATTGGCTGAAGGGGGAGCAGTGCTGGTGCTGGAAGCGGCTGAAGGTGCTGCAAAACGGGGCGCACAAGTCTACGGTCGCATTCTGGGTGTGGGGCTAACGGCAGACGGATATCACATCAGCGCACCCGAACCAGACAGTCGTGCAGCGATCGCGGCAGTCAACCATTGCCTCAAGCGGTCAGGCATAAAGGCTCAAAAAATTGACTACATTCACGCCCACGGTACCGCTACACAACTCAACGATCGCAACGAAGCGCATTTAATCCAAACCCTATTTCCTCCAAGCGTTCCAGTCAGTTCGACCAAAGGAGCGACAGGACACGCGATCGGGGCCTCTGGTGCCTTAGGGGCTGCTGTTTGTTTAATGGCACTCAAGCATCAGGTCTTACCGCCCTGTGTGGGCTTGACGCAACCAGAGTTTCCCTTAAATTTTGTCATGCAATCAATGCCTGCATCAGTTCAGACAACTTTGTGTCTTAGCTTTGGCTTTGGTGGACAAAACGCCGCGATCGCCCTGGGGGTAACAGGAATAGGTTGAAGATGGAGAGTCGGGAGTCGAGAAGAAGGGAAAGCGATACACTCAAACTATCGACAACTAGGAGCGACCTGTAATGACAGCCGCAGTTGAAACAGCCGTAGTGAAAAAAGTCTGGACAGAGGCAGACTTCATGGTATTGCCTGACGACGGCAACCAGTATGAGCTAGTGAACGGGGAGGTGGTCGTGGGCAATGCTGGCATCTTTCTTGGTGGTGCCCTAGAACTGTACGTGCGCCCTCGAAAATTGGGTGTTACTTGTGATTCCAGTACGTACAGGCTTTCGGATGCAGTCGGGGAATGTGCGATCGCCCGATGTTTCTTTCGTTGTTAGAGAGCGGCTACAGGGACTCAAACGCCTGCCCAAAGGCTTCTTTCAGGGCGCGCCAGATTTAGCGGTAGAAATCCTTTCTCCTGGCAACACGGTTGAGGAAAGCCATAACAAAATTGTTGAGTACTTTGAAAATGGCGCCCAGCTTGTTTGGGTGATCAATTCAGACGAACAGTATGTGCTGGTCTATCATGCGCCCAAGCCTGATCAGTTTTTGCGAGTCGGCGATAGCTTGGATGGAGAAGCGCTGCTGGCAGGATTTTCTCTAGCAGTGGCAGACCTTTTCACAGAATGGGAGTTTTAAGGCGTTGGCTTGAGGGCACCGAAGGAAACTAACCTGTCTGTAAGGCGCTTTACATAGCTCAACGAGAGCAGGAAATGAAACACGTGAACTGAAAGACATTCTGCGATCGCGTTAATCTGGCAATGACGCTATCTGCAACTCGTTTTACCATGACCCTGACTGCCCAAATTCTGTCTCAAATGCCAGGCACGCCGCTGGAAGGGCTACAACGCACTGATCGCGTGTGGCAAGCTTTGAGAGAAAGAACGCATCCGATTCCAACGGTGGTTCATGAAAGCGCTCAGCCGATTGAGGTGGAGTGGGATGTGGTAATTTGTGGCGGGACGCTAGGCATTTTGCTGGGGGCGGCATTAGCACAGCGAGGTTGGCGAGTGGCGCTGATTGAACGCGGATTGCTGCGGGGGCGTGACCAGGAATGGAATATCTCGCGGCGGGAACTGCAAGTCTTTGTAGAATTGGCGCTGCTAACGTCAGCAGAATTGGAGCAAGCGATCGCTACCACCTACAATCCTGCCCGTGTTTCCTTCCTCAAAGGATCAGAAGTATGGGTACGGGATGTTCTAAACATCGGCATCGATCCGGTATACCTGCTGGAAACGCTGAAGCAAACATTTTTGTCTCACGGTGGGCAGTTATTTGAACAAACCCCCTTTGAGAGTGCGATCGTTCATCCCAATGGGGTGACGATTACGGCTGGGCAACAAGAATTTAAAGCGCGTTTGTTGTTGGATGCTATGGGGCACTTCTCACCGATCGTGCAACAGGCACGGCAGGGCAAAACCCCGGATGCCGTTTGTCTAGTAGTGGGTACCTGTGCCGAAGGCTTTCCTAGAAATAACGCTGGCGACTTACTTGCTTCCTTCACACCCATCCGCAATCAATGCCAGTACTTTTGGGAAGCGTTCCCTGCCAGGGATGGGCGCACAACCTATTTGTTCACCTATGTGGATGCCCATCCCGATCGCCCCAGCCTGGAGAGCCTGTTTGACGACTATTTTCGTCTTTTGCCAGAGTATCAAGGCGTCTCGCTAGAGCAGCTTCAGTTCAAACGGGCACTCTTTGGGTGCTTTCCCTGCTATCGTCAAAGTCCGCTCAAACCAACATGGCATCGCATTCTTCCCATCGGCGATAGTAGTGGGAGCCAGTCTCCCCTGAGCTTTGGTGGGTTTGGTGCGATGGTGCGTCACTTGGCACGGCTGACAGGGGGCATTCATGAAGCGCTGCAAACTGATCAGCTCGATCGTGGTGCGTTGGCGCTCCTGCAACCGTATCAGCCCAATTTGGCAGTTACCTGGCTTTTTCAGCGATCGATGAGCGTGGGCATGAACCAGGCGATCGCGCCCAATCAAGTTAATGAACTACTATCGATCGTCTTTCAGGCAATGGAAACATTGGGCAATCCTGTACTCAAGCCCTTTCTACAGGATGTGGTGCAGTTTCCTGCCTTGTTGCAAACCTTAGCGCAAACCTCACTGACTCACCCCAGCCTGATTCTAAAGATCATCCCGCACACTGGTGTGTCAACGCTGGTTAATTGGCTATTTCACTATGCTTGTCTTGCAGGCTATAGCGCCCTTTATCCCTTAGCACGTGTGCTGGAACCCCGCATCAAAACGCTTTCTCCAGTGCAACAATACTACTGCCACCGTTGGCTAGAAGCCCTGGAATATGGGTCAGGTGGGGATTAT
Source organism: Leptolyngbyales cyanobacterium (assembly GCA_038253425.1). Taxonomy (GTDB): domain Bacteria; phylum Cyanobacteriota; class Cyanobacteriia; order Leptolyngbyales; family Leptolyngbyaceae; genus Stenomitos. The sequence continues at coordinate 5,376 of JBBSHC010000008.1, forward strand.
GAAAAGGCTGAAGGCTAAGTGGCTTTGAGGTTGCAACATTTCATCTTGTCTACTTTTCTACATTCGCTAATCGATCGCTCCATACTCTTCGCTCCTCATCTTTAAGGCAACAACGGCACACATGAACCTTTCACTCGCACGGCAGTTTTTTCAGCGCGAAGTGCAGCAGCCTGATGAGCAGATCCACCTGGAACGAGCGGCACTTTACCTGGCTCAGGAAGACTATCCAGAATTGGATGTTGAAGCGTATCTGAGTGCGCTGGATGCAATGGCAGCAGAGGTAGAGGAACGGTTACCTGCATCGTTTTATCCGCTTAAGGTCATTCAAACAATTAACCACTACCTGTATGACGACCTGGGTTTTGTGGGTAATACGACCGATTATTACGATCCGCGTAACAGCTTCTTGAACGAGGTCATCGATCGCCGTACGGGTATTCCGATTACGCTATCGCTGGTTTATCTCGCGATCGCACAGCGTCTTGGGTTACCAATGGTAGGTATCAATATGCCGGGGCATTTTTTGATTCGCCCAAATCTAGAAGATGTGGAGATTTGCGTTGATGCGTTTCATGAGGGTGAAATCCTGTTTCCTCAAGATTGTCAGGAGCGACTTGTGCAAGTGTATGGGCATCTGGTAGAGATGAAGCCAGCCTACTTGCAGGCGGTAAGTACGCGGCAATATCTCGCACGCATTTTAACCAACTTGAAGGTGACGTACATCAATCGCGGTGAGCTTGCAAACGCACTGGCGGCGATCGATCGTATCTTGCTCGTTTTTCCAAACACGCCGTTGGAATTGCGCGATCGTGGCGTGCTCTACTACCATCTTGAGCGCTTAGCCGAAGCACAGCAAGACCTGGAAACTTACTTAGCACTTGCGCCTGCCGCCGCTGATACGCCTGCCATCCGAGATTTGTTAGCAGCCATTAGGAACAGCACGATCTAATGGCGACTACAACCTACAAGTTGGCTTAAAAACCACACTTTGAACTTCGCTTTCAAGGATCGGTCACTTGCTTTTGGCGAGCGTCTGACTCCTGACTTCTTCTGATCACGTGCTTATTGCCCATTGGTTGCCAGATTACCACCCCGGCATTGCTGCGCCCAATTGGGTGCGCGTACCCCTTTTGATTGGAGATTTTGCAAGCGGCTCCGGTAAGACGTAAGCTGAGCGCGATAAGCAGATTGGGTCTTTGGTGCAGCCGCGATCGCTGTATTGACGACCCGAATTGCCCGTTGCCAATCTTGAGCACATGTTGCCTGCTGCAAAGCGGCATCTAAGGTTCCCTGCCCCTGCATGGTTGAAAGCGGTGATGCTTGATTAGCTGCATTATTGATATTGGGCGAAGCGGTACCAGTAGCCCTTGTCGCTTGCGGTTGTGTTAATTGTGGTTGAGTGGACCGTGGTTGAGCGGTTGTCGGAATACCTGCGGGCGATCGTACGGTCGCAGACGAGCTTCCCGCTTGAGGTACTACACCGCCCCCTTGAATCCCATTGCCTTGAATTCCACCGCCTTGAACGCCGCCCCCTTGGACACCATTGCCTTGAACACCATTGCCTTGAACGCCGCCCCCTTGAACACTACTTCCTGGAATAAACTGAGGCGGATAGAGAACGGTATTAGAACCAGTCTGGCTCCCGTTTACACCCACAGGATTGGCTTGATTGCCGATCCCTTGCCCATTAAGCCCTTGCCCATTATTGAACTGCCCGTTATTGAACTGTCCATTGTTGAGCGTTTGAGTTGTTCCAGCGGTCGCAGGAGGGGCTACTTGAGTCGTTCCTACAGATTGTCCATTCACAAAGGTCTGTTCAGCACCCGGAACTTTGGTTGACGAGGGCAGGCTGGGTCCGATCGCTTGACCATTCACTGGCGTTTGAATAGTATTGGGCACCGCTGTAGGCGAAACAGATGAGGGTTGCCCATTAAGCGTTTGGTTTCCCCCTGCCGTTCCGGTAGTGGTTACAGGCGAAACCTGTATAGTCTGCCCATTAATCGTTTGGGTCGTGCCGGGAGTTGGTAAATTAGCGCCAGGTGTTTGCAGATTAGTACCAGGTGTTTGGATATTAGCACCGGGTGTTTGCAGATTGGTACCGGGAGTAGTGTTAGAGAATGGATTGGTGCCCACGGGTCGAGCATTCACTGATGCCGGGATGTCATTAACAGGGACATTGTTGGTTGTTGAAGACGATGGCGTGCTCTGACCCACTCCGATGGGGTTCGCCACCTGGTTTTGGGTTACAGTCTGGCTAAAAACGATTCCGGGCATGAATGGAGCCGCTAGTGCAACTGCTAAAGAAGCAGTCAGGCGTAAAGTGTTCATGGGTGTCCTTCTCGTTTGAGCGAAGATTTGGGGGCGTGACTTAGCTGTAACTTATCCGTGACTTAGTAAATAAGCGTAAGTTGACGCCTAGTGTCTTACCTCTATACAAAGGGAGATCTAACAAAGGGAGGTTCGGAGACTAAGAACGTGCTACAGCATTTCACTGTCTTTTCATTTCCAAAAGCCCTGATCAAATTTTCCAACCAAATTTTCCAACAGCTATTTTGCGCCGACCTGCTCTTCGTTCTGTGTCAGAGAATGGCGATCGCACGGGGATTTGGAACCACAATGTAACCGTCTGTGCAAGCAATCTGTGACGCCGCGTTGCCACCCAGCACCCAGTTGCGCTCCAGCCCCCAATACCACCAATGGGCTGCTACATAAGCGCAGATAAGACTATCCAGTTGATCTTCTACTGCTTTAAGAGCGGTGCCATTGAGTGGAATAGCTGGCAGCACTACTTGGCTGTGTGCAAGATCGAGAGCGGGCTCAAGAGTTGGAAGGCGATCGTCAAGGTATTGTCGCAAGCGAGTTAGTTCTGCCCTGCGTTCTGCCAGCTTGCCTTTTTTGTATTTGAGAATTCTGGGTAACTCAAACAACTGCACGATCGCTGGATGCGGAAACACCTCAATCTGGTATCGACCTAACTGTTTCGGGACCATCACTGGTGCATGGTTAAAGCCGCGTTCTGAGAGACTCAGCCCAAAGGCAACTGTGCGTGCCGCAAAGGGTAAACCAAGATTGGCAGGATACGAGCCAGCATGATAACGACCAAAATACTGGTGCGTGAGTCGATCGCACAGCCGCATTCCTGTTGCATTCGGGATCAGTGTCGGTGCATCAACAGCCACAATGCCCGCTTCTTTTGAGGGCACCCAGCGATCGATCCATGCCAAAATCGCTGTTGTTTCCTCCTCCCGCTGCAAATCCAGTAGCTCTAAGCAGCCTTGCTGCCAGCGCAAGCAACAAAGCCCGCTTGCCCCCGAACTCCAACCCAGATCAATGCCCAGAAATTTCACTTGCTGTTATGCGATCGTGCCTCTCTTAAAGTGTATTTAAAGAGACCACTGATAGCGATCGACGCTTGCCTTTGACGCTCCAGAAAAATACCGAGTTTGTGTGATGGTTGTCCAGACACAAATTGCTTTGATCGAATTGAAAGTCTATTTCAGCATTCCTCTATGCACATACGGCAGTTCTAACAAGGGCTGCTTTTTCTTTGAGCCTGCTTCTGTCTGAACTCTGTCTTATCTCAGTGCGTTGCAGACCTGACCAGTGGCGTCTTGCTGAAGCTTTTACATTAAGCCCTTGAGCAGTCTGTATTTAAAGGATTTCTCTCACTTTGAAGGCAAAGCATCGTTACGCATATTGGGAACAGGTTATTTAATCACCTGGAGAATGGTAATGCCAAAAATGTGAACAAAGAGTAAATTGATGAGTTACTTAGCGAAGACCCTTATCCATTTAGTCGAACACAATGAACTTTAGAGAGGGATTGCGCGATCGCTTCTCTGGCTATGTCAAAGCGGCTTTGTTTCCTCAGTTCCACTACTCCCGACCTGTTCTGCAATCCAGTTTAAATATGGTTGGGAACCTGCAAGAATGGGCAGCGCTATAATTTCGGGCACCTCATAGGAGTGAACTGATTGCACCGTTGCTGCTAACGTTTCAAAATGCGCCAGATCAGTCTTAATGATCAACTGCCATTCCTGACTACGGTGTACTTCGCCCTGCCAGGTGTAAATTGATTCCAACGGACACAGACTGACACACGCAGCAAGCCGGGATTCAATAAGGGTTTGGGCAATCGTGTCTGCCTCCGCTTTTGAAGGAGCCGTCACCATCACCACACCAAACTGCACCGCTGAAAAATCTTGCTTCATCATTACCTGATCATTGAAATGTCTATAAATCCTCACTCTAAAATCGCCCCTAAATAGAACGATAGACTGCATTGGAAGCGTGTAGGGTGTAAGGGCAAGGGCACACGTGACATCCTCAAGTATAGGCAGAAGAATTTATGGGTAGAAAAATTGGCTTTTGGCTACTGTGGGCTGGGTTTAGTATCTATGCTTTTCTCTTGGCCCCGCCTGACCAACCAGACACATTAGAACTGATCAAAAACCTCTCAACCGGACAGATCGCAGGCATTAATCCTCTTATTGTGTCACTGTTCAACATCATGGGCATTTTACCGTTGGTGTATAGCTGTTTGCTCTTCATTGATGGCAGAATGCAAAAAGTTCCAGCGTGGCTGTTTGCAACGGCATCGTTTGGGGTGGGAGCATTTGCGATCGTGCCTTACCTGGCATTGCGAGAACCGAATACATCCTTTTCTGGCAAAAAAACGTTGTTGCTCAAGCTGCTCGATTCCCGTTGGTGCGGGCTTGCGTTAGCCGTAGGCACTGTTGGCTTGCTCACGTATGGCATCAGTCAAGGCAATTGGGCTGACTTTGTGCAGCAGTGGCAAACAAACCGCTTTATTCACGTGATGAGTCTGGATTTTTGCTTGCTTTGCCTCCTCTTTCCATCGTTGTTGGGCGACGACATGGCACGACGGGGCATTAACGACTCGCGCTTCTTTTGGAGTGTAGCGCTACTACCGCTGCTGGGAGCGGTCATTTACCTGACGTTGCGTCCCCCTTTGCCAGAGCAAGCAGACATGGCGATCGTGCCTCAGCAAATTTGAGTTGGCAGAAGGTGAGTTGGCAGTTGTGTTCTGATGCGTTTAGACAATTTCAGTTTGGCAGTTTAGCAGTGCTTGAAGCCGATCGTTGCAGTAAGACAGATGGTCAGCTTGATCACTGGATCGCCGATCTAGAACTAGAAAGAATCCAGCCCACGATCGCTGCCATTAATTTAACGCGCTAGTTTGGCGATGGTGACGGCTCTACCTGTGTCTGAGGATCGAGTTGTTCTTGTGCCAGTCCTTTTTGGCGCACAGTTATGGCGGCTTGCTTTGCCTTGTTAATGGGGGCAACCACCGAAAAAGAAGGACTAGTCTGAACCTGCGGTGTGGTTTGAGGAGCCTTGGCACAGCTAGTCACCCCACTGAGTAAGGTGAGTATAAACATGCACTGCATTGGTTTTAGCATCCCGTCCATCTCCAACGTTTCTACTTGCTTAACGTACCCCGTCTCGTCTGAGCAACCAACAGCAGCATGACAAAACGTGGTGGAGCGATCGAACCCCAGCGATCGAACCGAGCAGCACCAATGAAGCTGACTGCTTATTGCTCTTTGACAGTGAAGCGTTCCACGCTTAGCCGCAGTACTGACAACCCTAAAATAATTAAAAACATGACCAGACCGATCGTGCAGGCGTAGCTCATCTCTAAGTCTTGAAAGGCTTGTTCGTACACGTAATACACGATCGTCTTGGAGCTATTGCGTGGGCCACCCTGGGTCATAATGTAGACCTCTTCAAAGACCTTTGTGGCGGAAATCGCAGCAATCACAGTCACAAGAAAAATGTAGGGCTGCATCAGCGGTACTGTGATGTCCCAATGTCTTTTCATGCCATCGGAGCCGTCGATCGCGGCAGCTTCATATAAATCTGGTGGAATTGCCTGTAACCCTGCCAGATAAATCACCATGTAGTAGCCCAGACCTTTCCAAACAGTGACGACCATCACGCTGAAAATTGCCCAACTGGGACTGGTGAGCCAGGGAACGCCACTTGCCGAGATGCCTAAGAGCTTCAGCAGTTGATTGAGCAAGCCATTGTCCGCATAAAGCCACTTCCACGCAATGCCTGCCACCACCATTGAAATCACAACCGGGGTGTAATACGCCACCCGAAACCACCGGATACCCCGCAGTTTTTGATTAACCAGAATGGCTAAACCCAACGGCAGCGACACCAGAATCGGGACGACACCGACCAGATATAGAATAGTGTTGCGAAAGGTTTCCCAAAAGACGCGATCGCCCCACAAGCGCTGAAAATTTTTTAGCCCAATCCAGACAGGGGGCTGGGTTAGATCAAAATCGTAGCTGGTGAAACTCAGATAAAACGCCTGCAACGCTGGGTAAAACACCGTTAGGCTAAGAACCACCAGAGCAGGCAACAAAAAAAGGTAAGGCGTAAGCCACTGTAGCAACAGGCTCCGATCCTTCAGCATCCATTTGGGCATTGCAACGTGAACGGCGATAAGCAGGTCTTGCTCATCATAAAGGAAGTGGGGCGTGGGGGATGGCAAAAGGTAAAAGGCAGAGGGAAAAAAGAGGGAAGTTCTGAGCTAATTCTGTACTGCCTCCTCTGCCTCCTCTGCCTCCTCTACCGATTATCTTTTCGCACTAAACTAATGCCTCTGCGGGCTTCCAGGCTTCTAGTCCTTTAAGAACGTCAGCAGCGGTTGCTGTCCAGCCAACAATGCCGCCTTGAGCACGCACCATTTCTAGCGTGGATTGCTTGAATGCTGGGAAGTAGCTTTCGGTGCAGTCTTCGACCATGACGCATTCATAGCCGCGATCGTTCGCTTCTCGCATCGTTGTCTGGACACATACTTCAGTGGTGACACCTGTAATAAACAGGTGCGTAATGTTTTTCGCTTTAAGAATCGTCTCTAATTCAGTTGCGTAGAATGCACCTTTCCCAGGTTTGTAGATAACAGTTTCACCAGGAATAGGTGCCAGTTCGGGAATGATGCCGTTCCCCGCTTCACCCTTCACTAAAATGCGCCCCATCGACCCTTCACTGCCGATCGTCAAAGCACCCTTACCCCGCCTAATCTTTGACGGTGGACAGTCGGACAGATCAGGTTGATGACATTCAATCGTGTGAAAAATGGGTAAATCTAACGCACGAAACCCTTCAAGCAATTGTTTCAAAGTGGGTACGATCGTCCGTAGCAATCCGACATCGTTTCCCAAGATGTCACCGAAACCACCTAATTCCATAAAATCCCGCTGCATGTCAATAACAATGAGCGCAACATTACTGGAGGTCGGCAGTTCGTAGTCATAAGGTTGAGCAGAAATGGAGGGCATAGAAGGAGTTTTGAGTTTTGAGTTTTGAGTTTGAATTGAAGAACATCGTTATGAGCTTTACTATGCTGTTCCTACAAGACGTGCTTTTTCGAAGCACAAGTTATAAGTTTCTTGACCAACTCATAACTCAGCACTCAAAACTTATAACTTTATCCCTAATGCCCTGCCATGCTTTGACCGATCGCGGCAAAGTCAGCGTCTTCGGTTTTGCTTTCGTAGGCGAAGGTACCGCCGCTGATGACGAGGATGCGATCAGAGAGCTTGAGTAACTCATCTAAATCTTCGCTCACCAGCAGCACCGCCACACCTCGATTACGGGCTTCGAGAATTTGCCCGTGGATGTAGTCCACCATGGCAAAATCCAGACCAAAGCAAGGGTTTGCGGCAATCAGTAGCTTAATGTGGTCTTCCGAGAGTTCGCGCGCCAGGACCGTGCGCTGGACGTTGCCGCCAGAGAGGTTGCCAACCGGAGTTTCGGGCGACGGCGTTTTGATTTTGAAGGAACTGATCAAGCCAGTCGCCATCTCACGGATTGCCTTGAAAATAAGCAAAATACCTTTGGACTGAGGTTTGCGATCGAAGGTACGGAGCGCCAGGTTTTCGGCAACACTCATGTGAGCAACACAGGCATTGCGAAGTGGTTCTTCAGGCAGCACAAACACTCGATGTCTGTACATCTCGGCGCGCGTCATCTTGTAAGTTTCACCGTTAACAATCACTTCACCTGCTGTTGCCGGACGTTGACCTGCCAGCACTTCTACCAGCTCTCGCTGACCGTTACCAGAGATGCCAGCAATACCAACGACTTCCCCGCTATGAACCGTTAGATTAACGCCACTCACTGCCTCCAAGCCGTTATCTTTATTGGCGTGAATGCCTTTGATATGGAGTACCAGTTTGGGGTCGATCTGGGCAGTCTTCTCAACCTTTTGCGGTTCTCGTTTCTCACCCATCATCATCTCCGCCATTTGAGAGACGGTCATGTCTTTGACCCTACCGCTGCCAGCAAAGGCACCCTTGCGAAGCACAGTAATCTCATCGGCAAACGCAGTAACTTCACGAAACTTGTGGCTGATCATCAACACACTCAGCTTGCCGCTGGTCACTTGCTCTCGAATCAAGCCCAAGACTTCATCGGCTTCCGCTGGTGTCAGTACGGAGGTTGGTTCGTCCAGAATCAAAATCTTGCTCTGAAGATATAGCTGCTTGAGGATTTCGAGCTTTTGCTTCTGCCCTGCTGCAAGCTGCGCGATCGTCATCTCCAACGGCACTTTAAAAGGTGCAGTTTCCATAAAGGCTGTCAGGTCGGCAAACTCTTTTTTCCAGTTAATGATGTTGGTGTTGTCAAAGCGAGACAGCACTAAATTCTCCGCGACCGTCATAGCAGGCACCGACGTAAAGTGCTGATAGACCATGCCAATGCCGCAGGCATGAGCATCGCGGGGGCTGTCAATCTGACGCACCGAGCCGTTAATCAGCACCTCACCCGATGTAGGTGTATAAAAACCCATAATGCACTTGACCAGCGTACTTTTGCCTGCGCCATTCTCTCCTAGCAGGGCATGAAACGTACCCGGCTTTAGCTTCATGGAAACATTTTCGAGCGCAGTAAAGGTGCCAAATCGTTTGGTCATGTTAACGACCTCAAGCTCTGGCGGCGCAAGCAAGACGTGGGCATTGTTAGTTGAGGTGTGAGTCAAAGAGTCTGCGACTTCGGTCATGCTGCCTCCTGCGGAGAGTATGGATGTTGGATGGCGGACGTTAGCTTGGCACGTTTGGGTTGATTGCGGTAATCCAGTAACCGATGCTCGATCGCGTTGATTGCAGCTTGTTTGAGCGTGGTTCAACTCATTGCTTACGCTCCCGATGCAAGCCAAAAGCCAAGCGCTAAAAGCCAAAGCGACTTAGCCGCTGATGGTACCCAACGCACCGGGCGCACCGGAAAGCGTCTTCTTTGGTGAACAGGTGATCACCATGATTAACAAGGTCAAAACGTAGGGTGCGGCGTTGAACAGATAGCGCCCTTGCTCAATGCCAACCGACTGTAACGCGGGACCAACGGCTTGTGCGCCTCCAAAGAAAAGCGATGCCCACAAACACTGAATCGGATTCCAGCGTGCGAAGATGACTAACGCTACTGCCATCAGCCCCTGCCCGCTGGAGATGCTTTCTGACCAGATGCCAGGGTAGTAAAGGGAGAGAGACGCCCCCCCGATGCCTGCCAAAAAGCTACCTGCCACGATGCAGAGCATTCGCACCTTTGAAACTGACATGCCCATTGCCAGTGCTGCATCTGGGCTATCGCCAACTGCGCGAATGAATAAACCCCAGCGCGTTGACTTGAAAAACCAGAACATGATGGGCGCGATCGCCACGCCCAGCAAAAACAGCGGACTAATCTTGAGCGCAGACTGAACCGCCGGAATGGAACTCCAGTTACCCAGATCGATTGTTGGTAAGGGGGGCGCTTTGGGTTGAATAAAGGGTTTTCCTAAAAAGAATGCGACCCCGCTACCAAAGATGATCATGGCAATGCCAACCGCAATATCATTCACCTTGGGCTGTTGCGATAACCACGCATGAATCAGCCCCAGAAACATGCCTGCCACGCCTGCTACCAGTACTCCAATCCACGGTGATACTGCCGGACCAACTTTATCCTGTAGCAGATAGGACACCGCATAGGCACTCATAGCACCAGTTAGCAGGGTGCCTTCCAAGCCCAAGTTGATTTTGCCGCTCTTTTCGGTCAGGCACTCACCCAGACTCACAAACAGAAAAGGGGCACTTCCGCGCAGTGTGCCAGCAAAAATGCCTAAAACGACACCCCATGCACCTAATGCTTCTGTTGCCATGACAATCCTCTAACAAATGTGAATCGATGAAAGGGAGAGGAAAGAGAAGGATAAAGTATGAAGGATAAAGGCTAAAAAATCTTGCTTTTTATCCTTCATACTTGAGCATTTATCCTTTCCTTCTAAACGATCGCTGCCGTTGTCGTTGCGGGTGGTGTGCCTTTTAGCTCTGGTTCCTTGAAGATTTTCAAGCGTCCGTAGAGCGATTCGCTGTAGAGCACCGCGATAAAGACAATGCCCTGAAAGACCAGCACCGTCGCATCGGGCATATTAAACATGCGCTGGAGTGCGCCACCACTCGCGATGATGCCACCCAGTAAGATCGCCACCAGAGCGGCTGCCAGTGCATTGTACCGAGACACAAAGGCGACTAGAATGCCAGCGTAGCCGTAACCCGCCACGATCGAGGCATTTGCCTGACCCTGCACTGCTGCAACTTCGATCATGCCAGCCAACCCTGCACAGGAGCCTGCCAGAAAACAAACAATCACTGTGAGCCTACCAACGGGTAGCCCAGCAATACGGGCGGCTTTGACGTTGCCCCCAGCAGTACGAGCAGCAAAGCCAAAAGTCGTGTGCTGAATCAGGAAGTAAGCGATCGCGCAGGCAATCAAGCCATAAAGCAGCCCGTAATGAATTCGAGTGGAGAAGATATTACCAATTCTGTAGACTTCTGGGATGGGAAAGCTGGATGGCTTGTTGAGCGATGCCGGGTCTTTCAGCGGACCTTCAACGAGATGGTTGAGCAGCGCGATCGCAATGTAGTTCATCAGCAGGCTACTAATCGTTTCGTTCACGGCTCGATAGTGACGCAGTGCCCCTGCGATCGCAATCCACACGCCACCAAAGA
>JBBSHC010000009.1:0-15932 GCA_038253425.1 Leptolyngbyales cyanobacterium
TAGTAGCTAATGCACTGCTGCACCACCCGTTGCCTTAACCTTCTTAAAGAAAATGATGGCAAGACCACTCAACAGCAAGGCACAGGCGATGAAATAAAAACAGTCGTTGTATGCCATCACGTAAGCTTCGCGCCGAACCGTATTGCTGATCGCCATCATTGCCTGGTTTTGCGCTGTGATTGGATCAAAGCCTTTACCTGTAAAATACTGGGTCATCTGGTGAATGCGTTCTTGGGTCGCAGGGCTATAAAGCGAAACCGCTTCGCCTAAACGGTTGGAATGAAACTGTTCACGCTGAGTGACAAGTGTGGCGATCGCCGCAATACCGAGCGAACCACCTAAATTTCGCATCATGTTAAACAGCCCCGATGCCGACCCAGCCTGTGCTGGACCTAAACCCGCTGTCGCAATAGTAGAAAGCGGCACCATAATTAGCGGTTGTCCTGCTGCCCGCACCATTTGAGACCACCGTAATTGGTCGATCGACGATAGATTGGTCAATGATGAGTTCATAAAGCAACTTACTGCAAACAGACTGACGCCGACGCCAATCACTAGGCGGGTGTCAATCCGTTGCATGAGCTTGGGCACAAACGGAATGAGAAATAACTGCGGTACCCCTGCCCACATCAGCACTTCACCAATTTGCATGGCGTTGTAGCCTTGGATCTGGCTCAGGTAAAGCGGCATGAGATAAACCGAGCCATATAGCCCCAGCCCTAGCGCCACATTGACAATACTCGCCAGCCCAAAGTTGCGCTCCTTCATCAGCCGCAGATTAATAAATGGCTTTTTGCGCGTTAGCTCAATGAAGAAGAACACGGCAAGAAAAATCACCGCGATCGCCGTTAGCCACACAACTAATTGTGACCCAAACCAATCCTTCCGGCTGCCTTCCTCCAGCACTACTTGTAGCGATCCCAGCCCGATCGCCATCGCCAAAATGCCAAACCAATCACCCTGTTTGAGCATCTGAAGCTGCATTGGTTTCGCGTCAATGGCATACCACACTGCCGCAAGCAAGAGCAGACCCGGAAACAGATTCAGGTAAAAAACATAATGCCAGCTAAAGTTTTCGGTGAGCCAGCCACCAAAGGTGGGACCGATCGACGGTGCAAAGGTGGCTGTAATGGCAAACATCGCCATACCGATCGATCGTTTACTGAGCGGCAGCATCGTCAACAACACCGCAAACGACATGGGAATTAATACCCCACCCGTGAAACCCTGTAGCGCCCGGAAGACAATCATTGATGGCAAGTTCCATGCCCAGGCACAGCAGACTGAGAAGAACACAAATAGCGTTGCGTTCACCAACAAGTAACGCCGGACGGAAAAGACCTGCGACAGCCAACCTGTCAGCGGAATCACCACAATTTCTGCCACCAAATAGGAGGTTGAAATCCAGGAACCTTCTTCCAGCGTGGCTCCTAGCGCTGCCTGAATATCTTTCAGCGACGAATTCGTAATCTGAATATCCAGTACCGCCATAAAGGCACCCAGCATCGTACCTGCTACCCCAATCCAGGTTCTTAGCGATACACGATCGGGCGGAGCTTGTGTTGCGATCGAAGTTGTCATAGAAGACCTCTGAGCAGGGAGAACGTTACACCACAAATTGGTTTAGGGAAGCAGACCAATGCGTTGATAAACCAGGCGCATCGATCGCCGCATCGTTGGTAGCTGTTGGGTAAACACTAACGACCCAGCGATACAACAAACCCCACCGAGAACGAGCGTACTTGGCGCACCGATACGGCTGGCAAGGCTACCTGCCAGTAAATTGCCGAACGTTACTGTACTAGTAAACGCCATCATGTAAAAACTCATCACCCTGCCTCTTTTATCGTCCTCCACAATCGTCTGCAAGACTGTATTGCCAGAGGTATGCTGCAAAATCAGACTCATACCAATGAATAACACCGCCAGCATTGATAGCCAGAGCACACGTGAGAGGGCAAAAATGATCAGCGCCGTGCCAAAGAGTGCAGGAGCGATCGCAATCAGCTTACTTAACCCCAGAGCACTGGGTCGGGAACTGAGATAAACCGCAGTAAACAGCGCACCCAAACCAGATGCCGCCATCAAAAAGCCCAACGTTTCAGGTCCACCGTGAAGGATATCAGACGCAAAAATGGGAAGCAACGTCATGTAGGGCATTCCCACCAGGCTGACCAGGGCAATCAGGAACAGAATAGAGCGGATTGGTTGAAACCCAAAGGCATAGTTAAAACCTTCTTGGAGGCTGCGCCAGACGCTATCAGGCGAACGGACAACTGCTTGAGATCTTGCTGGCAACCGCATCGCTAAAAGTCCAGCAATGACCGCAATGTAGCTAATACCATCAATGAGGAAACAAATACCTGTATTGGTCGCCGCGATGATCAAACCCGCGATCGCAGGACCGATTAGCCGAGCGCTGCTAAACATGGACGAATTAAGTGCGATCGCGTTGCTCAAATCCTCTCGGTGATCGACCATCTTCACCACAAACGATTGGCGCGCAGGCATATCAAAGGCATTGATACAGCCTTGAAAAGCGCTAAGAGCGATGATATGCCACACATCGGCAGTGCCTGTAAGCGCCAAAAACGCCAATGCCAGCGATTGAATCATGGCAAGAATCTGCGTGATGACGATCGTTTGACGGTGATCCCAGCGATCGACCCAAACGCCTGCAAACGGAGTCAGCAAAAAGTTAGGAAACTGGTTGGCAAACCCAACAACGCCTAACATCAAAGCTGAGCCAGTCAGATGGTAGACCAGCCAAATCGTGGCAGTTTGCGTCATCCAGGTGCCGATTAGGGATGCTCCCTGCCCCCAAAAGAAAAGCCGATAATTGCGCGATCGCAGGGCGCGTAACATCGGCTTCAATCGATCAATTCCGACGTGCATTAGTTCTAAGTAGGTAGCCTTGATGAGTTATAAGGAGGGTTTCTAGGGCTTTATTCCTGAGGGCATCCCCTCCGCCCCCAAAGACCGCTTTCATTTGCTTAGAACCAATGACTTACTTCACGACTGGCTCTAATCAACGATCGCTTTATTTCACTGCCACTGTTACAACGGCCGACATCCCGGGTGCAATCATTGCCTCATAACCCTTGATGCTATCCGAGTCAAAAACAATTTTGACGGGAACGCGCTGAACGACTTTGGTAAAGTTGCCTGTTGCATTATCAGGTGGCAGGAGCGCAAACTCAGCCCCAGACGCAGGCGAAATACTATCGACTCGACCTGTAAAGGTCTTATGAGGGAAAGAGTCGAGCTTAATCTCCACGGGTTCACCGGGACGCATCGCTTCTAGCTGGGTTTCTTTGAAGTTGGCAGTCACCCAGTACTCGTTGTTTACCAGCGCCATGAGCGGCGTACCCGCTTGAATCTGTTGACCGATTTCAACTGTTTTGCGTCCGATCCGTCCATTTGTTGGAGCGGTGATGGTGGTATAAGACAGTTGCAGTTGAGCATTGCGAAGGGCAACCAGGGCTTGATCGATCGCCGCTTTGGCAGTGCCCAAATCACTACGGCTGACCTGGGTTTGAATGCCTTTTGCCTCAGCCTGTTGCAGCCCACCTTGAGAAGAGGTCAAGCCTGCCTGAGCCGTCTCCACCGCTTGCTGGCTCTGTGCTACCTTAGCTTGTGCCTGTCTGATGGCTTCTTCACTCGCTCGTGTTTGCGCTACGGCAACTCTGTAACCTTGAAGCGCCGTATCTCGCTGTTGGGCAGAAATAGCACCTTCACTGTAGAGGTCGGTGTAGCGCTTATAGTCTGCCTGATTTTTTTGCAGGTTGGCATTTGCTTCTTCTAGCTGTGCCTGAGCCTGCGGCACCCCCGCCTGAGCCTCAACAACCTGCGCCTGTGCTTGCGCGATCGCGGCTTGCGCCTTACCCAAATCACCCTGCGATTGAGTCGTGGATGCAGTTGCATTTTTAGCTGCAAGAGCAATGATAATTTGTGCCGTGTTGGCTTTCTGCTGTGCCGATGCGAGTTCTGCCTGTGCCTGCTGAAGTTTGAGCTGATAGTCGCGGGGATCCAGCTTGACCAGGGGTTGTCCCGCTTTAACCTGCTGGTTGTCATCTACCAGGATCTGGCGCACTGTACCGAGCACACGAGCGCTGATCTGATTAATGTGACCCGTCACAGTAGCATTATCGGTTTCTTGATGGCTAGACGCGTATTGCCACCAATGGAACCCAAACACTCCAGCGGCGATCGCTCCAACACCAGCCGCTGCCATGATCAACTTGATAGGGTGTTTACGAGGAGTAGGTTCAGGAACATCCGTTTCAGCCTCTGGCGGCTGGTCAGCAACCGAATCTTCCGCTTCAGAAGGAAGGAGCTTGAGCTGTTCCGCGTCTTGAATTGGCTCAATCGAGGGAGCTTCCAGAACCCCGACTCCCCGTCCATTTGCTGATTGACCATTCGAGAGTTTCATGACAATTACCTGACTTAAAGACGATGTGATGTGAAACGCGAATACAGGTGATGAGAAATACAGGTAGTGAAAACGATTGATATTGAAGGAAATGCCTAAAGATTTAGTAAGAACCCATTTATTTAGCGTACGTATCTTTTGCTAAAAACTAGATTAACAAACTTTTGTTAAGCACACCTAACCCTTAGGGGAGAATTGGTGGGCGGTTCTACTGTTAAATCTAAGCCTAGAGTCTCATAAGAGGGACGTGCTTGGCTTCATCCAGGCGCTTCACCCAGATGGGTGATGACGGTCGGGAGCGCCAGAAATATCAAACCGCTGTAGTTAGACAGACTTGCTCAGGATAGGTTTGCGATCGCCTGATTCAGTAGGTCGGAAAAGCGCTCACGCTCAGTACTAGACATCCCTTGCATTGCCTGTTCCCGTACTTCTACCGCGATCGGGGGCAGCACATCCTTTAACCTGTACCCCTCTTCAGTCAACCAAATCCGCCAAACACGGCGATCATACGGATCACGCTCTCGCCGGATGAGACCTCGACTCTCCATTCGATCTAGCACTCCGGTGAGAGTGCCGCCCACTTGCTGAAGCCGTTCCCCAATGCTAGAGATGGCTAAACCATCTTCCTCCCACAGACAGCACAGCACAACCCAATGAAAAATGGTCAAACCGAACTGATCCAATCGTTCTTGAAAGCGGCGCGCCAAAAGCTGCGACAGTAATTTGATACGATACCCCATGCCGTGAGGTGCCATTACTGCCCGCCACCCTTCGGGAGCTGTTTGCTCGATCGACTGAGAGACCATCTGGCTTGACCTCATTTACTTAGCGTACTTACTATTTTCAGAATACTCTGCTTCTCTGCCGCCATCAAGGGATACATAGAACGGTTATCCGTCCCAAAAGACAGCAAAAACTAGAATTACAGCAAAAACCGGGGTGGGGCAAGCCAAAATAGTGAGCTGTTGCCAAGAGGAGGCTGCTGGGACGGTAGGGTTAAACCAATAATACCCGCCTTCTTCAGGATCAGAACACCCCTTGCTTGTCCCCAAACCAATGTTTCTGCCCAAGTGCTCAAACTGGGTTCATGCCCAACGAGTGCCAGCCGGGTATGGTCTGACGATCGCCACGTCTGCAACCACTCTAACCAGGGATCGATGTCACCACCCGGAGCTAAATGGACCGACTCTTGTAGATTCTGTGTTAGCTTTGCATCTCGCAAGATAGCGGCTGTCTGCTGCGCCCGTACCAAAGGACTGGTCAACATCAGGTCAAACCGTATATCTAGTTCCTTGAGTCGTTTGGCGACCTGCCGCGTCTTCTGCCTGCCTTCGTCGGTTAATGGTCGCTCATCATCGTTAGCATAGCTGCCATGCTCCCCCGCTAAACCGTGACGAATCAGATACAAATCCACTGCTGTCATATGCTTTGAGACGGCTTTTTAAGAAGGCTGAAAGCTAAAGGTTGAAGGCTTAAATAATCAATGCTAAAGCGGCTAATCATCAAGGTGAACTAATTCCTTGCAAGACGTTTAGCTGGCGAAAGTTCGTCAAAAATAGTTCAAGTGATTTATTTAAAGCTCCTCAGAATGTAATTTAGCTTTTGGTTTTTAGCCTTTAGCCTTTAGCCTTTCCTAACTCACTCCATTGGGATAGTGTTGGTCTGGATTCACCAGGCGCAGAAGTTTTTGCTTCACCTGGGCATCAAAGACGCTCCATTTCATTTTGGCGTACTCAGAACTTTCGGTAAAACCAGACAAGAAGCCGAGAGGAATTTCAAAGCCGCCTGCCTGCGATCGACCACCACCAAAAAAGCGTCCTTGGGCGTCTTGACCAAACGCTTCTTTGATAAATTCGTCGGGATCCAGGGTGAGTTTGGTGGTGCGTAGAGATCCCACCACTACTTCTAATTCCTCATCCTCATCGTGGACAATGCCGTAGACCACAGCCGTATGGACGTTTTCTTCTGTAACGAGAAAGTCGGCAGCCTGAGGAATGGCATCGCGATCGTCGTACCGTAAGTAGCCCACGCCTGCGATCGAAAAGTTATTTTGTACAATGCGATTTTTGAGCGATCGCTCAATCACATCCATCACCTGGCGCGATCGAGACGACTGAAGCACTGCATTCAGCAGTTGCGCATCGTAGAAACGGCTGAGATACGCCGCTGCCAAAAAGTCTTCTTCACCTGCTTGTCGGAGGGCATTGGTATCCGATCTCAGCCCGTGCATCAGCGCCGTAGCACACTTGACATGCTCACTGGTGTTGCTATCGAGCTTGAGTAGCCCCGCCTGGAGGTACTGAGTCAAAATGGTTGCGGTAGCGCGAGTGTAGGGACGAATATCCACAAACTCAGCTTGAATGTCTCCTTGCATACTGTGATGGTCGATGACAACCGTGATGGGAATTCCTGCCTGCTGCAAAGACGGCAACAGTTGGCTGGTGGTTCCCTGGTTGTCTAACAGCGCACAACCTTGATACTTCGACAAGTCTCGGCTTTTAAGGGTTTGCAGT
Source organism: Leptolyngbyales cyanobacterium (assembly GCA_038253425.1). Taxonomy (GTDB): domain Bacteria; phylum Cyanobacteriota; class Cyanobacteriia; order Leptolyngbyales; family Leptolyngbyaceae; genus Stenomitos. The sequence goes on from JBBSHC010000009.1 coordinate 6,946, forward strand.
GTCGTTCGCTGTACTGGTAGGTTGGTCAGCTTGACCAGCGCAATATTTTCTTGGTGGCTGAGGGTGCCCGCATAAACCATATCGCACTGGATATCGTACTGCTGGGCGATCAGTTTGTAAGTCCAGGCAGACGACAACGCGTCTGGATCTGGAAAGTCCTGAAGGATCAACAACTGTCGCTCACCACGATGCCGCTCTAACGTTTGCCGGAACGCTTCCACCTTCTGGCTCTGCTCTGATGACCGGGGGATGTCATAAGCAAACGGCTGCACTGCTTGACTCGGTGGCGGTGGACGAAGAGATTTTACCACTGGCTGTATGTCTTGGATGTCGAGCGGTTCGACAACGTTCGTAGGCGAATAGGCATTCACTAACGGGGACTCTGTAAGGAGAAGCAAACTGTCGAGTGATGGAGACGAGTCGTGCATGTTTAATGAAGATAGGGGTGAAGCGGTGCTTCTGAGCGATCGCCTCGCTTACTCATTAAATAAGCATCAGGCGGTGAAAGCGATCGGTACTGTCTTGATCTTCGCAAAAAAACTGTAAAACGTCATAAGCCAAATGCTATATGTCTCACCAATATCAGTCTCACTAAGTAACTCTTTAGATAGAGAAATTGTGAGCGCAACACCAGACCGCCACCTTAAGCGTTTTAAGAACAGCTCCGTTACCGCTGCCAATATGCGGTTACACCTGTTTTAGCCCGGTTTTTGCTGTCGATTGAACCATGCAGTCACTCACCCAGCTAAATGCCAATGACGTATTTGCGCCACTCTTGATTGACCCCATTTTTGAGGTGTTTGGTCACTTCAAAGTAAAGACCGCTGTAGGGTTTGCGCGGCGCGTACTGAAGCAGCATATTTGCTTCCTTCGGTGTACGGTTGCCCTTTTTAACGTTGCAACGCACACAAGCAGTCACGATATTTTCCCAAGAATCTCCGCCACCGCGCGATCGCGGAATGACATGATCGAGTGTCAATTCATCGCCTGTATACCCGCAATACTGGCAAGCATGGCTATCGCGGTGCAGAAGGTTACGACGCGTCAGGGGGATTTCTTTGTAAGGCACCCGCACGTAATGACGCAACCGAATCACCGTTGGCAGCGGCAAACCAGAGTAGACATATTTGCCATTATGTTCAACCTGTTCTGCTTTGCCTTTAATTAGCAAAACTACTGCCCTGCGCCAGCTCGTAATGTTGAGCGGTTCGTAGGACGCATTCAGCACCAGAACCTTGACCATTGTGGTTCAGTTGAAACAAGCGTTTAACAGATGGTAGCACAGGTGATAAGGGAGGGATCAGCGCAACGTGAGAAGCAAAACATGAAGGACATTGGTGCTTGGTGCTAAGTTGCGATCGCCTGCCCGCTCAGCGATTATGCGACTCTTTGTGCCCCTATGACGATGTTCTAGACACGCAGTCTGCTCGCAAGACTACAAACTCGCCTGCACTAAACACGGTGTATTGGGGTATAGACTGCTGCACCACGGGTATTGCTCTTTGATTGAGGATGGCGATCGCTTCAGCAATGGCAGGTTGATACTGGCGAGTAGTGCAATTTAGGGAAGGACAGAGAAAAACAGACCTAAAGAGGCAATCTAACGTTGAAAGTTTTCTGAACGAAGCTTGATTATTCTCCAGCCTTTCCCAAATGGGACTACCGCTTCCTCGTTGTAGCAGGGGATTTGGATAATTAATTTAGTCATCGATCGCACCTGTAAAGACTCCGCAATGATGGTGCTGGGTCATTGTGAGTACAAAGTTTGCTGAGGGCACAGCAACCAAAACAAAATGTCAGAAAAAGCTAACTTTTAGACTGCCATGCCGTACTTCGCACCGATCTAACAACGATAAAGGACACAGATTACAGTGTAAGGGGAGCCGCTAACTAACGTTAAGGCGCGTTTATATGTGAGCAAGTTTATCTATAATTTGGGTAAATGCACTGATAACCGGGTTTGAGCGGAACTATTGAGTTTACTTGATTTGTCTCCAGTCCAGAGTCCGCCTCAGTTTCCAGCTAATTTGCTAGTGCTGGAAAACGGGCTGACAGTGATTCACCAATATACTCCAGCGACTCCAGTAGCTGCGGTAGATGTTTGGGTTAATGCAGGCGCGATCGCTGAGCCAGATGAGTGGTCAGGTATGGCGCATTTCCTGGAGCACATGATCTTCAAAGGTACCGAGCGGCTCGCTCCTGGTGCGTTTGATCTAGCGATCGAGGGTCGTGGTGGTATGACCAACGCTGCTACCAGCTACGACTATGCCCATTACTTCATTACCACAGCAGCGCAGCACTTAGCAGAGACGTTGCCATACCTGGCAGAATTATTACTCCACGCCGCGATTCCCGATGACGAGTTTGGGCGTGAGCGGCAGGTGGTGTTGGAGGAAATGCGTCAGTCTTATGACAACCCGGATTGGGTGGCGTTTCAGTCACTCAACGAACTGGTGTATCAGCGTCATCCTTACGGGCGCTCCATCTTGGGCACCGAGGAAACATTAATGGCGCGATCGACTGCCGAGATGCGTCAATTTCATCAGGCGCACTATCAGCCCGAAGCAATGACGGTGGTGGTGGTGGGAGATGTGACCCAAGAAGCCGCGATCGATCTGGTGAGCCAAACCTTTCAACCGTTTGCTCCTGCCGTTGACTGCCCCCGCTGTGAACCTGAAGCCGAACCGCCCATTACCAGTATCCGCCGTCAAGAACTCTGCCTCCCCCGTCTAGAGCAGGCACGGCTGATGATGGCATGGATGGGTCCTGGCATAGACTCTCAGTCCCAGGATCTGGATGAGCAATTGCAAGCCGCTTATGGACTCGATGTGTTGTCTGTCGTGCTGGCAGAAGGACGCACCTCGCGTTTGGTATGGGAACTGCGAGAAGAACGTAATCTGGTACAGGCGATCGACAGTGGGTTTTCCCTTCAGCGCGAATCGGGGCTGTTTACGATTAGTGCCTGGTTAGAGCCAGAAAATTTGGAACGTGTAGAAGCAATCATCTGCGATCGCCTTTCCCAACTGGCGGCTGTGCCCATTACCGAAGCAGAATTGGCGCGCTGCAAACGTCTACTCTGCAACGACTACGCCTTTTCAACTGAAACACCGAGTCAATTAGCAGGGCTGTACGGCTATTACAGCATTCTTGCCAATCCTGAAATTGCGACCACCTATCCTCAGCGAATTCAAGCCCTTCAGTCGAACGATCTTCAATGCCTCGCCAACCGCTATCTCTCTCCGTATCACTATGCTGCTACTGTAGTCAGACCGCTGTAGCCAAGCGCCTCAAATAAGAGGTGTCGCAATTCCAGCGTCTCTTCATTTCGGCGCATAAATCAACTTCTGAAGCCAGGGATTTGAGACATTTGAAATGCCTGTAACTCGGTGCTTGTGATGTCTCTAGTAACCGACAATCAAACGCTTTTAAAAAAGGACGCTTTCGTGAATCTAGGCATTAAACCATCACTTCAAACCCGTACCGTTCTCAGCAACGGCATAGTAGTGCTAGTTTGGGAAAATCCTGCGGCAGATATTATTGCGGCTCGTCTTTTTATCCGGGCAGGTAGCCGCTGGGAGTCTTCTCAGCAAGCAGGGCTATCGCATTTGGTCTCTGCTGTGCTAACGAAAGGAACAGAGCAGCGATCGTCCTTAGAAATTGCCGAACAGGTTGAGTCAGTAGGTGCCAGTCTGGGCACAGATTCAGCCACAGACTATTTTCTGTTGAGCCTCAAAACTGTTTCTGCCGACTTTGCCGAAATGCTGCATCTGGCAGGAGAGCTGCTGCGATCGCCCAGTTTTCCGCAAGCAGAGCTTGATCTGGAACGTCGCCTTACGATGCAAGCGATCCGCTCACAGCAAGAGCAGCCATTCTCGATCGCCTTCGACCAACTGCGACGGATCATGTATCGGGATCATCCCTATGCTCTGTCTGGCTTAGGAACCGAAACCAGCATTGCTCAATTAGAGCGCACCGACCTCCAGCAGTATCATCAGATCCACTTTCGCCCCGATAATCTGGTGATTAGCGTATCAGGGCGGGTGCAGGCGGATTTCGCGATCGCGCTGATCGAGAAAGTTTTTGGCGGTTGGCAAGCTCCCACCATACCGTTACCAGTGCTTAGTCTACCGGGCATCACGTCTAAGCCGATACGAGCCGAAATGGCTCAGGAAACCCAACAGTCGATCATCATGCTTGGCTATTTGGCATCATCTGTTGGAAATGAAACCTTTGGCGCACCACGACTTGAGGAAAAGGACGTGCTAAAACCAACGGATACAGGCTCCTCACTCGCCTCCCTTCCTTCTCTTCAGGACTATACAGCGCTGAAGTTGCTCAACAGCTACTTGGGGAATGGGCTGTCCAGTCGTCTCTTCGTCGAGTTGCGAGAGAAGCGTGGTTTAGCCTATGACGTTTCTGCCTTTTATCCAACGCGGCTGTATCCAGCACAGTTTGTAGTCTATATGGGCACCGCTCCTGAAAACACTGCGATCGCGATCGAGGGGTTAAAAAGTGAAGTCGATCGCCTCCGCACTCACCCCTTTAGTCCGGCAGTGCTGCAAGCCGCTAAAGATAAAATTTTGGGACAGCACGCCCTGGGCAAACAGACCAATGCTCAAATCGCGCAAACCTTTGGCTGGTACGAAATGATGGGCTTAGGTATTGAGTTTGATGGTCAGTTTCAAGCACAAATTGCTGCCCTTACAGTTGAAGCTGTCCAGAGCGCTGCCGAGCGTTATCTTGTTGAACCCTATATTTCTCTAGTTGCTCCCGCTACGGTTGTTGAGAAGAGTGTTGAGCCTTAGATAAAGTTTCCGTAATGTTACGAGCGATCCTTGCAGAAACTTCTCAATAGAGTCAGGGAAATTACTGAGTGTTCTGCTTTACTAAAGCGATAGGCTAGGTTTTACACGGTGCATGTCCCGTCCACCTTGGTGCATACCGACTTAACAGAACCCTCGACTTAAACACAGACCCACTTACAGCGATGTTCAAATGTGTAAGCCACAGTCCGACGAGCAAAAAGCTGATCGCTGACCGCTAACCCAAAGCTATGTTGTACTCAACTGAAAATCGCTGTAGGCGCAAACTGAATCGACCAGGCTACCTCAGACGCAGTCGCCAACGGCTGCACGATCGACCACGACAAAACCCTCAAATCATCGGTTTTTCTTTTACGGTCTAGCTTGGAACATGCAGAGTTTTTGCTGGAGCAGCCACCAAAACATGACGACGCATGGCTGGTAACACCCCACTCACCAACCTATGGACATGAATCTTACGGTGACAGATCAAATACCTGTCTCGTCTCGTGAAACGGTATTGCCCTCTGAGTCCGCCTCAGCAACTAAGAGTAACAACCTCATAACAGACTCGCCTTCCATTGTGGCAGACCAGTTTTTACAGCAGGGATACGAGCAGTATCAGGCAGGTCAACTCGAAGCGGCGTTGAAGATATTTCAGCAAGCGTTTCTCCTCTATCGCGATTTTCAAGACGATCACGGGCAAGGGAAAGCATTGAGTAGTCTGGGGTTAACCCATTACAGCTTGAGAGATTACGCCAGAGCGGTACGCTATTCTCAACAAGGGTTGGAGTTTTTGCAGGCGCTTCACGATCGCCGGAGTCTTGTGAAGATTTTTGCGAATCTAGGCAACGCATATCGTCATCTCAAGGAAGAAGCAAAAGCGATCGAGTACCAGAAACAAAGTCTTGCGATCGCTCAAGAACTGGGCGATCGACGGGGTGAGATGGCAGCACTCAACAATTTGGGGTTGGCGCACAAAGCTGTAGGCAACCATGAAGCCGCGATCGATTGCGAAGAAAAAAGCCTGAGCCTCGCCCGTGAGTTTCAAGATACTGCGATCGAAGAACAGATTCTCAAAAATTTGGGCAACGCTTGCTATGCCTTGGGTGATTACACCAGAGCCATCAACTACTACCAGCAGCGGCTCGTTTTGACCCAGAAAATGAACGATCGTCGGGCTACAGAGCAAATTTTGCGAAACTTAGGTAATGCCTGCTATGTTTTGGGCAACTATGACGACTCGGTGGCATACAGCAAGCAATGGTTGAATGCCGCCAGAGAACTGCAAGATCTGCGTGGAGAAGAACAAGCCCTTGCCAGTATAGGGGTTGCCTACGAAGCACTAGGGAATTATGCTGGCGCGATTGAGCACTATGAGCAACGGTTAGCGCTTGCCTGTGCGATACACGACGATCGCATCATGGAGCAGGTGTTGAATCACCTCCGCCTTGCTTATCATGCGATGGGCAACCAGACTAAAGCGGCTGACTGCGCCAAGCAACGCCAAGCCATTTTAGAAGCAAGTGCCACTTAATTGAGACCAGCAATTTAGACCGATCAGTAGAAGTAGGGATTGAACGGAGTAGACTCAACGCTGAAAACTGGTGGCGAACTGCTATACACCATCATTCGGAGCTTTAGGCGCTTGTACTGATTGGCTCATATAGGTCAGTAGCTCAAGCAGTTGGCAAACAAATGCAGTACATGTCTAGTCTGAAAGCGATCGCTGTAGCCTTTTTCGCTTCTGACTTCTAACTCCTGTTGTAGATAGCAATCGGAGCCATTTAAGCAGTTTTCTCGCGATCGCTCAATTTCCACATACTGCTGGAGATTAAATTAGTCGAAATGTGCGCCACTATGGGCACTAGTAAATTACCCGTCAGCAACGCGCTGTATCCCAACAAGATACCGACAGTAGCAGCCCAAACCACGTATGACCATTGCTTGGGGCTACTTAAGTGCAAGATACCGAAGCACAGACTAGAAAAAACGACTCCTTCAAGGTTTAAACCCAGTGCAGGCAGCATCACCCCACGAAACAGCAATTCTTCACTTAGTCCTGGTAGAAGACCCAACCAGATCAAATCAGGCAAGACGAGCGGCTTGAGGACAAGCGCTAAATAATAATCTGCACTCTGGCGATACTCTCCCCAGACACGGTACACAATCGAGCTGGCGATCGTAATTGTAATACCCAGCCCTAGACCCTGCAAAACCGCGATCGGTGACCACTTCAGCGGTAACAAAATCACTGTACCAAACTGCAACCACAGTTTAGCAATGAGCAAGAGTACAACGGCCGTTACCCCCATTGCAATCAAGACTTGGGTACGGCTAAGAGATTCGACCTCTGGATTTTCGGGACGCTGTTCTGCCACGGGAGAGAAAGTAATCGGCTGATGGACTTACACTCTAGCCCCTTCACGCTCAAGCGATACCAATTGAACAGATAATTACTCCAGATCACCGACATCCATTTGCCTCAGCCTGCCTTCAAAAAAGACTGTCGGCAGGGTGATCTTCAATTAGTGATCAGTGATCCCAAGCTAAAGCGGTATTGGGATGATTGAGAAGGACACGTAGAGAGGATTAGGTAACGGACCCTAACCAGTCTAACGTCTCACGCTTAAAGTTCATGTCCTTTTAGATCGAGTCAACTATCCAACGCCTTGAGCGATCGCATTAACGGTCTGAGGGCGTTGGCGCTGATGCCTGCCCGTTGAGCAACGAGTAGACCCAGTGCCTCTAAATATGAATTGACTTGAGTGGCGGCAATGTTCAACGCGCTGGCTGGTACGTGCATGGTTGTTTGGTTGTCTTGCACAGCAATGATCTGCATTGCACTGCCCTCTGAGCGCATCTGACCGAAACTTAAAACAGCGCTACCACCGCAAGCTGTGGCAGGCACGACAACGGCATCCACCTGGTTTGCCCAAATATCCCCCAACTGAGGGACAAAACCAGCCTCTGAGCGATCGATGAATTGTGGGGCACGGCTCAACCCCACTAAAACACAGGGTAAAAAGGTGTAGCCTAGCTCTTCTGCCGCCGATCGCGGTGAAACTTGAGCATCCAGCGACAATGGTAAAAGGGCAGGTGCATGGGCACAGGGAAGGCGAAACGTGCGTACGACTAAGTGGCTGATAACGGCTTCTGCCCCAGCAATGGGGTCTACCCCGTGACCATGACGGTAGTGCTGAAGCGCCTCGCTATCATCGTCGGGAAAACGAGCAACAACCGCGATCGCAGTTGCACCTGCTTTGTGGATTAACGCCTCAACTGCTAGCAGCAAACTACCAGGATGAGCGATCGTCCCCCAGGTTGCGCCAGAAACTGCTGTTTGTAGGGTGACATCCAGAGGCGCATCGGTAACAACGTACTCGGTTAACTCTAAACCTAAGGTCGCTCTCGTTGCGTCGGCTGCCTGAAGATGGCGAAGTCGCAAATCCGGCTCAATGCCGCGATCAATAACAAGTCCCACTCGATTTTGGTGCACTGGACGCAGACCCCATCGTCCCGCTGCAAATTGATCTAACCCATAGCCCTCAACGTACAGTGCATTCGGTAGATTCCAATGCAATTGAGCGCCATTTAAAACGTTTGGATGGGTAATGAGACAATCAGTGACTTGCGCGATCGCTCGTGCTACGGGTAAGGCATCGCCCGCATACCCCCCGATCGCGGCTCCAATGCCAGTGGGCACGATCAGTACAACTGTGTGAGGACGCTTCATAGAAGGGTCGTGAGATACAAACAGAGGGATGAAGCACACGCTTGTTCATCCTTCATCTTTTATCCCTCTATTTTTCTTGTCACGATCGCCTCAACAACTGCCTTCTGCTCCTCAACATTGACTGCTGTGACAGCCCAGCGTAACGGTTCTCCCTGCTTTTGCAGTTCCGCCTCAATCTGTTTCTGCATTTCAGCAGGCGATTCCTGAAGATCAATTTCTGCCGTAATAAAATGTGTCGTCATGAGATCGCCCTTATTTCTTTTGCTGAAACTGTCCAAATTGGAGGTGATACACCGTGTCTTCCTTCTCGGTTTCAATTTTCAGATTAGAACGCGGATACGTGACACACAGCAAAGCATAGCCCTGTTCTCGTAGCTCTGGACTGACGCCCATTGCATCGACTTGCTCCACCGTCCCTTCTAAAACCTGAGCCGCGCAGGTCGTGCAAA